>NZ_JBJJLB010000022.1:0-136014 GCF_045449795.1 Marinobacter alkalisoli | reverse complement strand
TGTTTTGGTCCCTCCTGTCCCACACCTCGTTCCGGCCCCGAATAAAAGTCCGCTAAGGGCTTACCTCCGTAGTAACAGAAGCGCGAACGGAGCACCGAATGAAATACAACGATCTCAGAGATTTTATCGGCCAGCTGGAAAATCTGGGCGAGCTCAAGCGTATTTCCGTTGAAGTCGATCCCCACCTGGAAATGACTGAAATCTGCGATCGCACCCTGCGGGCGGGTGGTCCGGCGTTATTGTTCGAGAATCCGAAAGGTTACGACATGCCGGTGCTGGCCAACCTGTTTGGCACGCCAAAGCGGGTGGCGTTGGGCATGGGGCAGGACAATGTCACCGCTTTGCGGGAGATTGGCAAGCTCCTGGCCTTCTTGAAGGAACCGGATCCCCCCAAGGGCTTCAAAGACGCCATCGAGAAGTTGCCGCTGTTCCGGCAGGTCATGCGCATGAGCCCCAAGGTGCTGCGCTCCGCACCCTGTCAGGATGTGGTGATCGAGAAAGAACAGGTCGACCTGTACCAGATTCCGGTTCAGCACTGCTGGCCCGGGGATGCCGGTCCGCTGGTGACCTGGCCGCTGGTGATTACCCGTGGGCCCCACAAGGAAAGGCAGAACCTGGGGATCTATCGTCAGCAGGTGATCGGCCGTAACCGGCTGATTATGCGCTGGCTCAGCCATCGTGGTGGCGCGCTGGATTTTCAGGAGTTCCAGAAAGCCAACCCGGGCCAGCCTTATCCGGTGGCGGTCGCCTTGGGCGCCGATCCGGCCACCATTCTGGGAGCTGTGACCCCGGTGCCCGATAGCCTGTCCGAATACGCCTTTGCGGGCCTGTTGCGGGGCAGTCGCACAGAGCTGGTTCAGTGTGGCCTCAGTGATCTGCAGGTGCCGGCCAGTGCCGAGATTGTGCTGGAAGGGTTTATCTATCCGGACGACATGGCGCCGGAAGGGCCGTTCGGGGATCACACTGGCTACTACAACGAAGTGGATCAGTTCCCGGTGTTCACCGTGGAGCGAATTACCCATCGCAAGGATCCGATCTATCACAGCACCTACACCGGACGCCCGCCCGATGAGCCGGCGATTCTCGGTGTGGCGTTGAACGAAGTGTTTATCCCGATCCTGCAGAAGCAGTTCCCGGAAATTGTGGATTTCTACCTGCCGCCGGAAGGCTGTTCCTACCGCCTTGCAGTGGTGACCATGAAGAAACAGTACCCAGGCCATGCCAAACGGGTGATGATGGGGGTATGGTCATTTTTACGGCAGTTCATGTACACCAAGTTCGTGATTGTTACGGACGATGATGTGAATGCCCGGGACTGGAAGGATGTTATCTGGGCGATGACCACCCGGATGGACCCGGCCCGTGACACCACGATGGTGGAAAGCACGCCCATTGATTATCTGGACTTTGCTTCCCCGGTGTCGGGCCTTGGCTCAAAGATGGGCATGGACGCGACCAATAAGTGGCCCGGTGAAACCGACCGGGAGTGGGGTACGCCGATCACCATGACCGACGAGGTCAAACAGCGCGTGGATGAGCTCTGGGACAGCCTGGGGATTGAAACTTCGCCGGATCGCCCCGAGTGATAGGAACAACGATGTGTATCGGGTTGTCCTGAAACCGTCCGGACTGGTCTATTCGGTCAGTCCGGAGACAAACTTGCTCGATGCCGCAGCCGATGCGGGCATTGCCGTGCCCGCCGCCTGCCGCAATGGGGTGTGTGAGATCTGCGAAGCCCGGCTACTGGCTGGCAGCGCACTGAACACCCGCAACCAACAGACGATGACGGTCAACGAGCGACTGATGATGTGCAGAACCCTCGCGCTCGGGGACCTGGAACTGGAGATTAACGCCGTTATGGCAGCAGGAACCAATCAGCCTCGCAAGTACCAGGCAAAGGTGGTGGACGTTCGTTCCATCAGCCACGACGTCTACCGGGTCGAGCTTCAGCTGCCTCGCCGGCGGGAACTGTCCTTTCATGCGGGGCAGTACCTGTCCGTGAATCTTCCGGATACCGACCCCTGCTACTTCTCCATCGCCAGCAGCCCGTCCGAATCGGACATAGAACTGCATATCCAGGCCTCGCCGGACTGGGTGTCGGCGCAGAAGGTAATTGAAGCGCTGACCTCGGGCAAAGATGTCACCGTGGAACTTCCTCACGGCAAAGCCTGCCTGGCAGCAGCTCCGGAGAAACCGTTGTTGCTGGTGGCGGCGGGCACCGGCTTTGCCCAGATGAAAAGCCTGGTGGATTACCTCAGGACGACCAGCTACCAGCAACCGGTCAAACTCTACTGGGGCGTGCGTCGCCACGAAGACATGTACCTGCGGAGCATGGCCCAGAAATGGGAGCAGGAATGGCCGCCGTTTACGTTTCTGCCCGTCGTCGGTGATGACGAGGATAACGATTGGGCTGGCCATCACGATCAGTTGGTACGAGCTGTACTGGCCTCAGGGATGGATTGGAGCAACGTGGAAGTGCATGCCAGCGGGTCGCCGACCATGGTGTATACGCTGATGGATGCTCTGATTGAGGCTGGCTTGCCGAAAGCGGCGTTTTTCTCCGATGTATTGGAGTACGCGCCGAGAGCCTAATGCCGGGTTTGTCGGATTACGCTTCGCTAATCCGACAAAGGCTATACCACCAATGTCAGACAGGCCCCGGGGTGGGGTGCCTTTTCTGACGGGACAAAGGTGTCTGAGCGAAGCGAGTTCTTTTCCCATAAGAAAAGGCACCCCACCCCCGGGGCCAGCCCGCGTAAAAGCAGGCTACTGGGATAGAACCCGTGTCAGGCCTTAGGCATCGGCAGATCCGGCAGTTCGTTGTCCTTCTCCAGCCCCTGCATCAGTAGCTTCACGCTGGTGTCTTCTGCCCCCATATGCGCATTCAGCCGGCTCAGTTCCGCCAGGGTTTCGCGGCTGCGGCGCAGGCGCAGGCTGGTTTCGAAATACTCCCTGGCCTTGCCCCACAATTCGTTTCTCAGACTCAGGCGACCCAGTGCCAGCAGCAGCTCGGCGTTGTTGGGGCGGTCTTTCAGCCATTGTTCGGCAATTAGCAGCTGTTCGTCCAGTTTGTGGCCCTTCACACGGCCGTACAAGTTGATCAGTTCGTCGCTCCAGTGATTGCGCAGAACTTTCCGCAGCAACGTTTCCGACTGGGCCTCGTCACCCAGGGCGGCGAGCAGGCGGGCGTATTCGCGGATGGTGTGCTCATCCCTGCGCAGAACGCCAGGCAGCTCGTCCCATAGCCGGGTCAGGGGCTCGAGTGAAGCCGATTCCGTTCCGGTCTGGCGGCGGCAGTCTTCCGCAGCCCGTTGCAGCAGGTTCTGCCAGACGGTGCGCTCCAGAGATTCCATCTCTTCTGCGGCTAACAGGTTGCGCTTGCGCATCTCCGGCAACAGTTTCGACAACTCTCGCCAGTCCTCCAGCCGCAGGTAGGTGTTTTTCAGCAGTTTCAGTACGAATGGGTGATGCGGCGCCTGCTTGCGCAGACGAATAAGGGTGGCCAGCGCCTGCTCCAGGCGGTTACCTGCCAGCTGTAGCTGGGCCTGGGTGATGCCTACGGCCATGTCTGAGCCCGGGGTGCTTTCGAACGCTTCCCGCAGCAGTTCATCCACGGCGTCATGGTCGCCGGATTCAAATGCGGCCTGTGCCGCCGCCAGGTAGTTGATCAGCGGGGTGTCGGCATGGTTGGCGGAGGAAGTGAGCAGTTTGCGGGCGCGGGGCCAGTTGCCCTCGGCCAGCGCCAACAGACCCTGGGTGGTGCGGCGGCGGGCCCGCCGCTCGTTGCCGCGGGCGATCCAGCCGGCCATAAGGCCGGTGCCGTGACGAAAGCGGCGTATCAGGTTGATGGTAAGCACCGACAACACCACGATTGCCACCAGCAATGCCAGTCCGACCCAGAAATTGGTCTCAATCAGGTAATGGCCCAGGCTGATGCGGATGTAGCCAAGGTCGTACTCAAGTCCCATGGACAGCCCGGTACCGATCAGCAGGGCAACGAGGATAATCAGCAGGATGCGAATCATGATTCGCTCTCCTCTTCCTCATTCTCGCCGTTGGTGTCGGAGGTGCCCTGGCGACCTTCCAGCCGGGCCTTCAGCAATTCCAGTGAGCGGCTGATGTCAGGCAGCCGGGGATCGATGTTCCGACCCTGGAGCTCGCCCAGAGTTTGTGTAAGTGCGGCTACCTGGGGGTTGGTGCTGTCATACCAGTCGCTGATGGCGTTGCCGGCTTTGGTCAGGGCGCGATTGTAGAGTTCCTGGTGGCCGCGCAGTACCGCCATTTCCGCTTCTTCCAGCATCAGTTGCAGGTTGAGCCGGGCGTACGCGCTCTGGTCGGGTGACAGCAGGGGTTTGACGGGCTCGTCCAGGCGGCGAACGACAACCACGTCCGCCAGTGTGCTCTTGACCTTGGTCCAGCCCTGACTGAGCAGTCCGGGTTCTCCGCCGGGCTCGTCGCCCAGGGCTTCGTCAGCGCTGGTGACAAACCCAGGCGCCCGTTCGTTCACCAGGGCATCCTCAGTGAGCTTGTTAACACTGTCAATGGCAGCTTCCAGGGTCAGGTAAAGCCCGGTGCGGTCGACATCGGCAATGCCCTTGAGGGCGAGAATTTCCTTCGCCAGTTGCTGTCGTACCGGGTAAACGCCGATATCGTCCGATTCATTGAGTACATCGTCACCGGCTTCCAGTGCGGCCAGTGCACCGCGGATATCCTTCTCAATCAGCAGCCTCTGGTTGGCGACCCTCAGCAGGTATTCGGCTTCCGCCAGCAGCCAGTCGGTGCGGGTGCGATTGCCGGCTTCCAGCAATTCCCTGGCGTTGTGGTCGATCTGGCGTTGCTGGGTGGCTATCAGTTCCCGCTGGTCCGCCAGTTTGGTTTCCAGCGCCTGAATCCTGTTGCTCTGCTCGCTGCCCCGTGCGCCGTACCGATTATCCAGTCGGGATATGTCGCTGCTTACGTTATCCAGCGTCTGTTGCAGTGCCTGGCGGTCGTTCCACTGCTGCCAGCTCCAGAGCGCGAGAAGAATAACCAGAGCCAGGGCAAGTATTGATATCAGCCACAGGGGCCAGAGCTTTTTCTGGGCGGGCTTGTCCTGGGGAATGGCGGCGGGCAGTTGTGTGTTTGATTCAGTCACAGGCATCCTTACTTGGTGTTTTCGGGGCAACCGTCAGCCCTTCAGCTCATGTGCGACGGTTGCCACGATGTCGTTGTCGGCAAGGCTTTCCGGTATGCAGGTTCTGTTCAGTCCGGCCTGACGAGCCTGGTCCGCGACCCGGCTGGCAGGCACCACCAGCAATGTTTTGTCGAGATTATGGCCGGTATTCTCACTCAGTGCGATGAGATTGTTCAATGTCTCCCCTGACAGCGTGATCACAGCCTCCGGTAAGAAGCATAGCAGGGCTTTGTCCAGCGTGGTGGCATCGTGATGTGGCTGATGCCGCCGGTACAATGGTAATACGTTGACTCTGGCCCCCCGATCACTGAGCGTTTGGTGGATCAGTTCACGCCCTTCCTCGCCCCGCACCAGCAGGACTTTTTCTCCGCTGATTCGTTGCAGTGAGGGCAGTGCCAGCAGGGCCTCGCTGGTCCAGCCGTTGGTTGGCATGCGGGGGCTGAGGCCGTGGTGAGCCAGCACCGCTGCGGTACCCCGACCTACACCGTACCAGCGAATGCCCATGGGCAGTTGGGGCCACCAGTTGTCGGCCAGCGCCATGAACAGGGTGGCGGCATAGGGGCTTACGGCAATAACGTGGGAGTAGTGATCGAGATCCTGAATCAGGCTGCGGGTTGCCGGTGTCTCTGGTAGCGGTTCACGCTCGATTAACGGCAGCACCCGGGCATCGGCCCCGGCTTCGCGGAAGCAATGGGCCAGCCGGGAGGCTTCGGGCTCTGGCCGGCAAATCAGGATTCGCCGGCCGGCCAGGGGGCGGGGATCAGGTTGGGGTGTGGCCATAAATTTCAGCCAGTACCTTGTCAGCGCCCATCGCCAGGAGGTCCTCGGCCAGTTCACGGCCCAGGCGTTCGCCTTCGGCCCTGGGGGCCCGGCCTTCAACGCGGAAAATCTGGGTGCCGTCGACCGCGCCGACCAGCCCTCTGAGCCAGACCGTGTCCTTGTCTTCCAGTAACGCATAGGCTGCGATGGGCACCTGGCAGCCACCTTGCAGGCGACGGTTCAGGGCACGTTCCGCCCTGACGCGATCCGAGGTGTCCTGGTGGTTCAGTGGCGCCAGCATGGCCAACAATTCGGAATCATTCACGCGGCACTCGATGCCCAGCGCGCCTTGCCCGACCGCCGGCAGTGATATGGAATCCGGCAGGCAGTAGCGGATACGGTCATGGAAGCCCAGTCGTTTCAGGCCCGAACTGGCCAGGACAATGGCGTCGTACTCACCGGCGTCCAGTTTGGCCAGGCGAGTGTTGACGTTGCCCCGCAAAACGCGGATCTGCAGGTCAGGGCGGTAGGCCCGCAACTGGGCTTCCCGGCGCAGGCTGGCGGTACCCACCACCGCACCCTGGGGCAGGGCGTCGACGTTGTCGTGATGGTTGCTGACGAAGGCGTCGGTGGGATCCTCCCGTTCGCAGATAGCGACCAGGTCCAGGCCTTCCGGAAACTCCATGGGGACATCCTTCATGGAGTGCACCGCCAGATCCGCGCGGCCGTCGAGCATGGCTTCTTCCAGTTCCTTTACGAACAGGCCCTTGCCGCCGATCTTGGCAAGGGGGACGTCGAGGATCTTGTCGCCCTGGGTCTTGATCTTGACCAGTTCCACGGTGATGTTGTCGTGGAGCCGTTCCAGTTCGGATTTGATGAATTCGGCCTGCCACAGTGCCAGGGCACTGCTGCGGGTCGCGATACGCAGAGTTCGTTTTGACATGGTGAAGGTTGCCGGTTTGGAAAAATGTCCGTCAAGGTTACCTTGAAGCGGCGAAAAAGTCCCGCCACTGCACCGGGTTGCCTTGACTTGCGTGTGTGGCGAGCATCAACCCGGTTGGTGCTCCTGCAGCCATTGCCGGACCGCGCTGGCGTGGCGGCGGCTGACCGGCAGTTTTCCCCGGTCGTCCCGCAAAACGACTGAATTGTGGCCATTGCCGTCGCGGGTGAGGGCCTGGATAAAAGCAACGCCCACCAGGGTGTGGCGGTGAATGCGCAGCAATGAGGTCGGGTGGCACTGCTCCAGCTCTTTCAGGGTGTAGTCGGAGACGGTTTCGCCCCGGGTGTGGTGGATGGTGACGTATTTCTGGTCGGCTTCGCAGTAGAGGATTGCCCCGATATCGATGAGTTCGGTACCGCGATGAGTCTTGATGGCGAGTTGGCCGGGGCCCTCGGATTCGCGGGCCGACAGGGTTTGCTGCTGGACGCGATTGACCTGGCCGGAGCGGGCGAGGGCTTCGCTCAGGGCCTCGCGGCGGACGGGTTTGAGCAGGTAAGCCGCAGCGCTGACGTCAAAGGCCTTGATGGCGTAATGGTCGTAGGCGGTGCAAAAGATGATGGCCGGCGGGTGGTCCAGTCGGGTAATGGCGGCCGCCGCGTCCATGCCATCGGTACCCGGCATGCGGATATCCAGCAGCAGGATGTCCGGCTCCAGTTCCGCGACCTGGCGCAGGGCGCTGTCGCCGTCCGCGGCCTCGCCGCACACCCGGTAACCGGGGATGTCCTGTATCAGTCGCCGTAGCCGGTCCCGGGCCAGTGGCTCGTCGTCGGCTATGAGTACCTTGCGAATGGTCGGGGCTGTGGCTGTCATTATCCGTTTCGCGATCCTTCGGTGTCTGGTCCGGCAGTGTGATCGGCGGTCCTGCGGGGTAATCTCAGGGTAACTGTGTATACGTCGTTCTGATGGCTGTGTTTGAGTACCGCCTCGTCACCAAACAGAGCCTGCAATCTTGACTGGATATTGGCAAGGGCCATGCGGTTGCCATCGTGCTTGCTGATAGCGGATTCCGGCCTCGGATTCTGCACCATGATATAGACGAAGTGTCCCCGGCGGGAAGCTTCCAGTTTCACGGTGCCGCCCTCAGGACGTGGCTGGATGCCGTGGTAGATGGCGTTCTCCAGCAACGGCTGTAGTGTCAGTGGCGGGATGGCCTGTTTTTCCAGGTCTGCGGCAATCTCCCATTGCAGCGTCAGCCTGTCGCCGAGTCGTAAAGCCTCGATATCCAGGTAGCGCCGGCACAGGTCCAGCTCGTCTTTCAGCGGGATCAGGCGGTCTCCGGCCCGCAGGCTGGCGCGAAACAGTTCCGACAGGTCCAGCACCGCATCTTCTGCCCGGTCCGGGTTAACGGCAATCAGGCTGGCAATGGTGTTCATGCTGTTGAACAGGAAATGAGGGTGTATCCGCGCTTGCAGGGCGGCCAGACGCGCCTGCATTTCCGCTTCCCGCTGCTGTTGCCACTGATGCTGCAGGTAGAAATAGCGCAGTACCATCAGTGTGATCAGTAGTGCCAGCAACAGCTTCTTGGCAATCCCCTGCCAGCCACTGACGCCGGGTTGCGGGTAGAGAACACCGTCGGCGAACAGTCCGAACGCGAGCACGTCCAGCAAGACGATAATGACCATTGCGAGGGTGGCACGGGTGACGCTCAGTTGTGCCAGCCAGTTGCGTAGAAGGCATATAAGCGCGGCACTGGTCAGCACCGTCCATTGCACGAACAGGGACAGTAGGCCAAAGTAATTCCAGTCAATCCAGTCTGCTTCCGCCTGCACGATGGAAAGTACCAGCACCATCAGTTCGCTGGTGATGAGCAGCATGAACACAGCCCACACACGGCACAGATCCGGCACGTAGAAGTCACTGCTTTTGCGTGGTGCTGCCATTAAACCTCTTTCCTGAACAGGGAGCGCAACAGAGCGCGTCGGAATGTTATAATCCCGCGACCATCTTATTCACCTCTTCATTCACCCCGCGAAATAATGCCGGGCTGTCAGCAGGAAAGATAGACCATGACGGATCAGAAAAAGTCTGACCAGAGCACAAGCTCCGAAAAACCCTGGGGCGGTCGCTTCAGTGAGCCGACCGACGCCTTTGTAGAACGCTTCACCGCGTCCGTCGGTTTCGATCAGCGCCTTTACCATCACGACATCACCGGTTCCATTGCCCATGCCACCATGCTGGCGGAAGTGGGTGTGCTGACCGCGGAAGAGCGGGACAGCATCATCGAGGGATTGAAGGGCGTCAAGGCCGATATCGAGGCCGGCACCTTCGAATGGTCCGTCAGCCTGGAAGATGTGCACATGAACATCGAGGCGCGCCTGACCGACCGTATCGGCATCACCGGCAAGAAACTCCACACTGGCCGCAGCCGCAACGACCAGGTCGCCACCGATATCCGCCTGTACCTGCGGGACGAGATCGACGTGATCGCCGAGGAACTCACCCGGCTGAAGACCGGCCTGTTGGATCTGGCTGAGCGCGAGGCCGACACCATCATGCCCGGTTTCACCCACCTGCAAACCGCTCAGCCAGTGACCTTCGGTCACCACCTGCTGGCCTGGTACGAAATGCTGGTGCGTGACGGCGAACGTCTGCAGGACTGCCGCAAGCGGGTCAATGTCATGCCGCTGGGCGCGGCCGCGCTGGCCGGCACCACGTATCCGATCGATCGTGCCATGACCGCGCGTTTGCTGGGCTTTGACCGCCCCACCGAAAATTCCCTGGATTCGGTCAGTGACCGGGATTTTGCCATTGAATTCTGCAGTTTCGCGGCGCTGCTGATGACTCACCTGTCCCGTTTCAGCGAGGAGCTGGTGCTGTGGACCTCCGCCCAGTTTGACTTCATCGACCTGCCGGACCGCTTCTGCACCGGTTCTTCCATCATGCCCCAGAAGAAGAATCCGGACGTGCCGGAACTGGTCCGGGGTAAAACCGGGCGGGTCAACGGTCACCTGATCAGCCTGCTGACCCTGATGAAGAGCCAGCCGCTGGCCTACAACAAGGACAATCAGGAAGACAAGGAACCGCTGTTCGATACGGTTGATACCATCAAGGGATGCCTCAAGGCCTACGCCGACATGATCCCGGCCATTCAGGCCAAAGCCGATAACATGCGGGTAGCGGCCAAGCGTGGATTCTCCACGGCCACCGATCTGGCGGATTATCTGGTCAAGAAAGGCGTGGCGTTCCGTGATGCCCACGAGATTGTCGGCAAGGCCGTCGCCTTCGGTGTCGCCGAAAACCGCGACCTGTCGGATATGCCCCTCGATGAGCTGGCCCGTTTCTCCGACGTTATCGGCGAGGATGTGTTTGACGTGCTGACCCTGGAAGGTTCAGTGCAGGCCCGGGATCACCTTGGTGGGACCGCGCCGGATCAGGTCCGTGCGGCCGTGGCGAGGGCCCGCAAACAACTTTAATCCGGCATCGGATGAGTCGGCGGATTAGCCGCCGATTCGTCCGGTACTCAGATCCACGGCGGCCGGTTTAAGATCCTGCAGGGGGCGGGGCCGGCACAGCCGGAACCCCTGGCCGAAGTGAATGCCCAGTGTGCGCACCTTGCGTAGCGTGTCGTCGTTTTCAATAAACGTGGCGACGGTGGTCTTGCCTGAGGCTTCGGCAATCTTGTGCAAGGCCTCGACCATCACTTGCTGCACCGGATCATCGTGCAGGTTCTGCATCATCTTGCGATCCAGCTTGATGATATCCACTGGCAGCCTGGCCGCCAGGCTGTAGCTCTCCACCGATGCGCCCGCGCCGTCCAGTGCCACCCGGCAGCCGATCCGGTGCAGGGCGTCACATTGCACGGCGACCTCATCCGGATACTGGGTGGCGTGGGATTCGCGTATCTCCAGGCAGAAACACTCAGCGGTGTAGGGCGATTTGGCCAGCATCGACTCCATGAAGTCGGCAAAGGTGTCATCCAGCACGCTCGCCAGCGACAGGTTGAATCCACAGTATTTCAGCCGTGGCTCCAGCAATCGCTGGCTGTCCAGCCACTGGAACGTCTGGCGGATCACCTGGCGGTCCAGTTGCTTGGCGAGGTCAAATCGTTCGGCCACCGGCAGGAACTCACCGGGCTGCAGTGACGGTTGCTCCTGCGTTTGTCCGGGAATTCGCGACAGGATCTCGATATGGTCGCCCCAGGTCACGCTGGCCACCGGGCGCAGGGCCTGGTATTCAAGGATCAGGTGACCGTTATCGAGGGCGCTGCGAATCTGTTCGACCAGCTTGCCGGCGGCTCCCTCGTCAGGGCCCTCGGATATGGCGTGGGCGGCGTGAATACGGTTGCGACCAGAAGTCTTGGCGGTATGACAAAGGTCCGCGGCCTGATGCAGCAACTGTTCGGGGTCCGTCGGGGCGTCGTCATTCAGGATTAACAGGCCGCCGCTGGCGGTGGTCTGTAACTGACGGTCCTGCCAGTCGAACACGAAACTGCCAATCAGTTCGAGGATGTTGTCGGCGATCCTGCGGGCCTGGGCCTCCGGGCAGTTCTCGATCAGCAGGGCAAAGGTGTCCCCTGACAGCCGCGACAGGGCGTCACGCTGGCGCACCTTCACACCAAGGTTGCTGGCAAGTTCCCGCAGGTAGCGGTCGCAGGTACCGCTGCCCGCCAGATCATTGATACGGTCGAAATTGTCCAGGTCGAGGTACAGCAGGCCGTCGGTGGTGTCCCGTCGACGGGGTGGTTCAATGACCCGCTTCAGTCGATGGATAAAGGCTTTGCGGTTCATCAGGCCGGTGACCGGATCATGGCGGATGCGGTACTCGTTGCTGGAGGCGTTGTTGACCCGGGCGCTGATATCCTTGCCGACGTGTACAGCGCCGGTGACTTCGCCGAGATCATTGGTCACCCGCTGATAATGGAACTCGTAAACAGGAAGATCACGGTTTTGCTGCGCCAGCGGCATTTCCACGACGAAACTGTCCCGCTCCAGGGCCCGGTTCCACAAGCGTTCAATCAGTCGCCGTTCATTGGGGAAATCCCGCAGCAAATCCGGCAGGTGCCCGCCAGGATGGGGTAAATGGCCAAACGTATGGGCGAACTGGCGGCTGAAAGCCTGATTGAAGTAAAGAAGGTTGAGCCGCCGATCAACTGCCGCGACAAGATCGTTGGTGGCATTGGCTGTCGCCATCAGCAATTGTCCGGAGTGCCGGCGGGCCTGTTCCAGGCCAAATGCTCTGGTATGGTCCACCAGGGCGCCGCCGATCCTGTGGATGCGACCATTTTCCTTCATGGCTTTGCCCGTCAGTTCCACGCGCCGATGCTGTTGTTTTGCGGTCAGAACATCAAGGCTGATGGAAAACGGCTCGCCACTGCGTACACAGCGCCGGAACAACGCGCGCACACGCCCCTGGCCGGTCTGGCAATAGAACAGGGCCTGCTCGGGCGTGATATCAGTGCCGGGTCGAAGCTGCAGCAGGGTGTAGAGCCCTTCAGTCCACGTCAGCTCATTAGTGTGGATGTTCAGTTCCCAGATGCCAAACCCGGCGGAACCCTCCGCCAGGCGCGTCAGTTGATGATCGACAGGGGAGCTGTCGCGAAGCGTGATGTAAGCGCTGGCGGCCTTATCGGAATCCCGCATATTCACGCGGAGGGTGAGGCTTGCCGTGAAGAAAAAGCCGTCCTTGTGGCGGAAGGTGATCAACACCGGCTCGCCGCCCTCCATCCGGTGTCGGTTAGCCGGAGCAAACGGGTCGTCCTGGCGCGCTGCCAGGATCCGGTGTACCGGCTGCCCCTCAAGTTCGCCGGCGTCGTAGCCAAGAACGGCTTCGGCATGGTGATCCGCGGACGTCACAAATCCCTCATCATCAATGCGAACCAGAGTGCGACGGTCCGCTGCCAGAGGGTTATCTGAACTATAACGACGGATAAAGAATTCTTTCACGACGGGTGAGCCTCAGCCAGTTTCTCGGCGGGAGTGTACAGTCTTTCCCGCTTTTATTTTTTTGCCGGTTTTGCCACGATGCGTTCATCATACTGATAATGACACCGGAAAGAACCTCTCCCGCGGAGCCACCTTGACCATCCATAACACACCCATTGCCCTGGATTTCAATGAGGGGATTGACCGGAAAACACTGCGCCGGCTGCGGGATCGTTTCATTGCCGTCAACCAGCAACGCTGGGAGCGGGCTCATTCAGCGCTGACATACCGGCAGCAGGTGGTGCTGGATGTTCTGCCGCTGGTATTTCACCTCAATCACCCGTCACTGCCGGGCTACCTGGACCGGGATTGCCCCTATGGGCTCAGTCATTATCAGCCCTCCGAGGCCACGCTCAGCGCCGCCCGACGCCTGGCTCGCGCTTTTTCCCTGAAAGACGAGGGCAAAAGAAATCCGGACCTGGATGCCTTGTTCCTGATGGGGAGCCCGGGCACCCTCGGGCACTCAGTGGCCAGTGATCTCGACGTCTGGCTGTGCCATCGCCCGGACCTGTCCGAATCCGGCATACGCTGCCTGGAACGCAAGGCAGACAGGCTCACCGGCTGGGCCGCCACGCTTGGTGTGGAACTGCACGTGTTCGTGTTTTCCGCGGCGGATTGGCGGGCCGGCCGCCAACGGGCCGAGGTGGCGGGCGAGAACTGCGGCAGTGCCCAGCATTATCTGCTACTGGATGAGTTCTACCGCACCAGTATCCACCTCGGTGGCTGCTATCCGTTGTGGTGGCTGATTCCTGCCAGTGAAGAGGACAATTACGACAGCTGTGCGCGGCAATTGATCGACTGCCGCTTCATCAAGGGAAGCGAGTACATAGACTTCGGTCCCGCGCCATCCATCCCGCAGGAAGAGTTCCTGGGGGCGGGGGTCTGGCAGTTGTACAAGGGTATGGATGCACCCTGGAAGTCCATTCTGAAGCTGTTGCTGATCGAATGTTACGCCCGGGGCAGTGGTGAGCCCCTGTTATCCCGGGTATTCAAGGCTGCCGTGTATGACGGCGAAACCGATGCCGATCGCCTGGATCCCTACGTATTGCTGTACCAGCGGCTGGAGCAATGGCTGTTATCCCGGGAGGCTCCCCAGCGACTGGAACTGGTACGTCGCAGCCTTTACCTCAAAGCCGGCCTGCCCCTGTCCCGTACCGACATGGGCGCCGAGAACTGGCGGGTGCGTTTGCTCCGGCAACTGGTGGATGACTGGGGTTGGTCCCTGGCAGCGTTAAAAGACCTGGATAATCGTCAGCAGTGGCGTGCCGAAGAGGTGATGAGGTTACGCCGAACCATTGTCTCCGAGCTGACCCACAGTTATCGCCTGCTGTCGCGACTGGCCCGGGACCATGGGGCGCAGGCGGCCATCAGCAGTAACGACATGAACCTGCTTGGGCGGAAACTCTACGCCGCCTTTCAGCGCAAGGCCGGAAAAATCGAACAGATCAACCCGGGGCTGGCGCCGTCGCTGACCGAGGAAAACCTGGCGTTTCATCACCAGTCCGAGCAGGGCGGGGTGCCCGGCCAGGACGGCTGGCTGCTGTACCGGGATCTGGAAGACCCATCCGATGCCTTCTGGCAACCAGTGATTCGCCGCAGTGGCAACCTCACTGAACTGATGGTGTGGTGTTACTGCAATGGCCTGCTGACGCGGACAACCCGCCTGAATGTACGTTCAGGCTCAAGTACCGCCTCGGTGGCGGAGCTGCGGGAGATGCTGGACGCCCTGTCGGCATTTATTCCGTTTCCGGTGGCCCCGGCGAGTCGGGAGGCCTTGTCCCTGGGGGTTAAACCTCTGCGCAACCTGCTCCTGGTCAATGTCGGGGTGGATCCCCAGGCCCACCTGACGGATCGGGGGTTGCACAAACTCAGCGCCCGCCACGATTCCCTGGGCTTCAGCGGTGGCCGGGACAATCTGGTGGCCACTATTGACCAGGTGACGCTGAACAGCTGGCATGAAGTCAGTCTCCAGCATTATGCGGCCGGCGATACCCTGATCCAGTGCCTCAAGAACGTACTGGCATCGGTGGCGTCAGCGCCGGCGAGCCTGCCAGACATTCAGGTCCACAGCTATAACCGTGGGCACGGGGCGGCCATTGCGCGCCGGGTTCAGGAACTCTTTACCGATGTTCTGCGCCACTTCTTTGCCGGCGGCGTCGGGCCCCACCCGTTGCGGTACGTGATTGAAATGGATCGGCGTTACTTCCTGTTGCAGTTCAACGGCACTGAGCCCGGTTTCGTGGCTCTGGACAGCTCCGAAGCGCTCATGGAGCAACTGGCCCGGCCGCAGGAACGATACCTGCCGGTGGTGTTTGATCGCGGAGCTATGCAGGATGACCAGCCCCTGCGTGCCGTGTGTCAGACCAGTGAGCCGGCGAATATCCAGGTTTTCTTCAGGGTCGCCGGCCATCGTGCGACGCTATGGGTGGTGGATGAGCTGGGTTCGGTCTTCACTTGGGGGCAGAGCTACAGTAATCGTCGCTACCTGTTGGTTCCGCTGTTGCGATTCCTGGACAATCTCGTCGAGCGCCGCCAGCTGCGGCAGCTGGACAGCCCCGTGGGCATTGCGGGTATACAATGCTACGAGCTGGTCCGCCGGGACGGGCAATGGAAAGCGGAACGGCGGTTTGACGAGGACACCAGCGTGACCCTGCCGGGGCTTGATGTGCAGGCCGTTGGTGTGCAGGAAGGGGACAGTCACCTGCGCTTTGACATTTTTTGTGGTGACCAGGAGTTCACCGTGCAGGAGTACGGAGACCAGCTGATTCCCGCCGTTGCCCACTACATCCGCTCCCTGCGTCAGGCGGGTGAGACCTACCCGGTCTATCTGACCGATGTCCACCTGCCTCACGACCTGGATCCGCAGGTGTACCAGCAGGATATCCAGACCACGCAGTACCTGTACTACCGGGCATCTCTTGAAGCCTCCCTTAACCGCCATTTAAAGGTCTAGCGTCCCGTCTGGTTAATTCGTTCACCGGACGGGACACTGGCTCGCCCGCCAGTGGCTGAGTCAGGTATACTTCGCCCATATCGGAAACAGGGGCAACGTCCATGCAGGCATGGAAAACAGTGAGCGTTGGGCTGGTGCTGGTCAGTGTGATGGCCGGCTGCGGCCAGAAAGGACCGTTGTACCGGGAAGTGCCGGACGAAACGGCGGCCGAGGCCGTCGCGGAAAGCCGGAACAGCGACCCGGGCAGCCGCCAGGATGACGACTCGTCTGATCGCTGACCCGCCAACAGAATCAGGATCATCATGGACCATTTTAATTATCGCAACGGCGAACTGTTCGCCGAAGACGTACCGGTGAGCGAGATTGCAGAGCGCTTCGGGACTCCGGCATACGTGTATTCCCGCGCCACGCTGGAGCGCCATTACCGCGCCTATGACGATGCCCTCAAGGGCCGTCCGCATCTGGTGTGTTACGCGGTCAAGGCCAACAGCAACCTGGCGGTGCTGAATGTACTGACACGCCTGGGCGCCGGTTTTGATATTGTCTCGGCCGGTGAGCTGGAGCGGGTCGTCCGCGCCGGCGGTGACCCCGCCAGGGTGGTGTTTTCCGGCGTTGGCAAGCAGGAATGGGAAATGAAGCGGGCGCTGGAAGCCGGGGTGCGCTGCTTCAACGTGGAATCCGACACCGAGCTGGACCGCCTCAATGCGGTGGCCGGTGAACTGGGCAAGCGTGCGCCGGTGTCCCTGCGGGTGAACCCGGACGTGGATGCAGGCACCCACCCCTACATTTCCACGGGCCTGAAGGAAAACAAGTTCGGCATTGATATCACGGAGGCGCCGGAGGTCTATGCCCGGGCCGCGGCCATGCCGAATCTGGAGGTCATCGGTGTGGACTGTCACATCGGCTCCCAACTGACCACCGTGTCGCCGTTCCTCGATGCGCTCGACCGGGTGCTTTCGCTGATCGATGCACTGGCGGAGCAGGGCATCACCATTCGCCATCTCGATATGGGCGGTGGCCTGGGCGTCAGTTACGATCGTGAACAACCACCGCAGCCCTCGGACTACGTCAAGGCGCTGGCCGAACGCCTGGGCGAACGGGAGCTTGAACTGGTGCTGGAACCGGGGCGCTCGATTGCCGCCAATGCCGGCATCATGTTGACGCGGGTGGAATTCCTGAAGTGTACCGAGCACCGCAATTTCGCCATTATTGACGCGGCGATGAACGATCTGATTCGTCCCGCCCTCTACAGTGCCTGGCAGGCCATCATTCCGGCCGTGCCGCGTCAGGATGGCGAAGAAAAAGCCTGGGACCTGGTCGGTCCGGTCTGTGAGACTGGAGACTTCCTCGGCAAGGATCGCATGCTGCGCCTGCAGGCCGGTGACCTGCTGGCGGTGCGGTCCGCCGGTGCCTATGGTTTTGTTATGAGCTCCAATTACAACAGCCGTAACCGTCCGCCGGAAATCATGGTGGACGGCGACCAGGTGCACGTGGTTCGTCGCCGTGAAACTTTGGAAGACCAGCTCGGTCCTGAAAGCTGTTTACCGGGATGAACGCAGCTATGGGCAAGCGGGACGATATGGGCGCTCAGCGCCGGGGGCAGGGGCCATCGATGCGATTTACCAAGATGCACGGTCTGGGTAATGACTTCATGGTGGTGGATGCCATCAGCCAGCCGTTCCGCCTGCGCCCTGAAATGATCCGGGAGCTGGCGGACCGTAATTTCGGTATTGGATTCGATCAGTTGCTGGTGGTCGAACCACCCGGCCTGCCGGATGTGGATTTTCGCTACCGGATATTCAACAGTGACGGTTCGGAAGTGGAACAGTGTGGCAACGGCGCCCGCTGTTTTGCCCGTTTTGTCCGTGACCAGCGCCTGACCAACAAACGGGTGATCCGGGTTCAGACCGCCAAGGGCGTGATTGAACTGAGGGTGGGTCGTGATGGCCAGGTAATGGTGAATATGGGCGTTCCCGAGCTGAACCCGCCGGCGATTCCGTTCGCCGCCGATCGCCGCAAAGAGGTCTACACGGTCGAGGTGGATGGCCGGACCGTCGAACTCAGTGCCGTGTCCATGGGCAACCCCCACGGCGTACTGTTGGTGGACGATGTGGACAGCGCTCCCGTGGACTCCCTGGGGCCAAAGCTTGAGAATCACCCGCGCTTTCCCGCCCGCGCCAATATCGGCTTTCTGCAGGTTGTTGACCGCAGCCATGCGCGGTTACGGGTATTCGAACGTGGGTCCGGGGAAACCCTGGCCTGTGGTAGCGGTGCCTGTGCGGCGGTGGTTGCAGGCTGCTTGCGGGGATTGCTGGATTCCCGGGTGGAAATCGAATTGCGCGGTGGCCGGCTGATCATTGAATGGCAGGGGGAGGGGACCCCTGTTATGATGGAAGGCCCTGCGGCCAGTGTGTTTGAAGGCCAGATTCGTCTGCCCGGCGATAACTCCGGGCGGCGTCGCAAAGGTAGTCGACCGGCAAAACCAAGGTCCTGACGATCAGGAGAGCAGCATGACAGAACAAACGGCCCAGCAGAAGGCCGGCGGGCTCACCCGGGAACAGGTCGCGGATTACCTGCGCGCCAACCCCGATTTTTTTGTGGACCAGGATGAGCTTCTGCGCAGCCTGACCCTGCCCCACGACAGTGGTCGTGCCATTTCTCTGGTGGAGCGCCAGGTGCATCTGTTCCGCGAGCAGCGGGATACGTTGCGGCGGGAACTGGTGGAACTGGTGTCTATTGCACGGCACAACGACCGCCTGTTTGAAAAGAGCAAGCGGCTGTTGATGCAGGTGGTCGAGGCCCGCAACCTCAACGACATGGCGTCCGCCATTGATGACAGTATTCGCGGTGATTTCGGGCTGGATGCCGCTTCTGTGATCCTGTTCACCGATTCCGAACTTCCGCTGGCGTCGCAAGGCGCTCTGCATGTGGTGCCGCCTGCCCAGGCCAAGGAGCGTCTCGGCAGCCTGCTGGACGGAGAGCGGGCGGTGTGTGGCCAGTTCCGCGAATCCGAGCGCAATTTCCTGTTTCCGGACCGGGAGGAGGCCATCGCCTCTGTGGCCCTGGTGCCGTTGCGTCATGACGAATTGCTGGGTGTTTTCGCGGTTGGCAGCTGTGAGCCGGGTTACTTTGACCAGAGCATGGGATCACTGTTCCTGACTTACATCAGCGATACTCTGAGCCGCCTGTTGCCCCCAATGGTGCAGCGTCATACCAATGCCGCCCCCCTGACCGGCGTGGTTGCGGAGTCGCGCTGACCGTGACGGCTTCAGGGGAACGGGTGGAACTACCGGAATCCCTGTCCGGGCCCCTTGCGGATTTCCTTCGCCATCTGTCCTCGGAAAAGCGGCATTCTCCCCGGACGTGTGACAGTTACCAGCGAGACCTGCAGCGATTTGGCGGCTGGCTGTCATCGCGCCAGATCGATGACTGGGCGGCTGTCACCAGTCACGATCTGCGCCGCTATGTGGCGTGGCTCAGCCGGGAAGGACTGGAAGGGCGCAGCATTGCCAGGCATCTTTCCGCTATTCGTCGGTGTTACCAGTACCTGCTTCGGGAAAAGAAGGTCCGGGACAATCCGGCGCTGGATATCCGTGCTCCCAAGTCTGGCCGCCGGTTGCCGAAAGTGGCTGATGTGGATCAGCTGAATCACCTGCTGGATGCCAATCCCGACGATCCCCTGGAAGTCCGTGACCTGTGCATGTTCGAGTTGATGTATTCCTCGGGACTGCGGTTGTCGGAACTGGCGGGGCTTGACCTTGATTCGGTCGATCGTCGTGGCGGAGAAATCCGGGTACTGGGTAAAGGCAGCAAGGAGCGTGTGCTACCCGTGGGTAGCAAGGCCCTGCGGGCCCTGGACGCCTGGTTGGCGGTCCGTGCCGGGCTGGCGGGGGAATCCGAGCAGGCCCTGTTTGTCAGTCAGCGGGGCGGACGCCTGAGCAATCGCAGTATCCAGTCCCGGCTGAGCCGGTGGGGGGTGATCAAGGGCGCGGATCAGCGGCTGAATCCGCACATGCTTCGCCATTCATTTGCCAGTCACCTGCTGGAATCCAGTGGTGACCTGCGGGCAGTTCAGGAATTGCTGGGGCATGCGGACATATCGACCACTCAGGTCTATACTCATCTTGACTTCCAGCATCTGGCTCGCGTCTACGACCAGAGTCACCCGCGGGCCCGCCGCCGTGATGGGCGGCGAGACAGGGATGATCGCTAGACAATTCACGCAGTACCTTGAGCGGTTCTGACGCTTACCATCAGGAGAGCCCAATGGCATCGGATCAATCCTGGAAGGATAAGTACCTCCGGGAACTTGAATCATCAGAACAACGGGAACAGCAGTGGCGAGCCGAAAGGAAATCCCTTGAGCGCATGCTGGTGCGTACCTGTCTCGCCTCGGAAGGTCAGAAATCCGAACTGGACAGCTTGCTGATCCGGGTTCGCAAGGATCTTCGCAAAGGCACTGTTGATACCGAAAAATGGCGTGTGCTTCAGGACCAGATTGATCGCCAGGTGGCTCTTCTGGATGATCCCTCACCGAAAGCCGGGTCAGGAAATGGTCGTTCATCGCCATCCGGGAAGGCTGTTGATGCCCCGCCTGAGGCAGAATCTCCCACGACCGCGACCGTCGGCGATGAGAATGACCTGGGAAGCAACGATACCCAGCGACTGCGCATTGCGCGCCGGGTCGGGCAGTTGTTGGGCCAGATGTTATCCCAGGTGACCCTTGAGCCGGCAGCGGAAGCCCGGGCCCGTCAACTACAGAAATCCTTGTTGGAAAGTAACAATTGGGATGTCTTGCGGGAGGGGTTGAACAGTGTTGCTGACCTCGTTATTGCCGCCATTACCCGCAGCCAGAGAGAGTTTGAGGTTTTTCTCAAAAGACTTGATGATAGGTTGGGCTCTCTGCGCCAACATTTCCAGGACCAGTCGAGCGCTCAAGTGGGGCGTCTGGACGCTTCCCGTCAGTTGGATCGCGAAATCCGGCAGGAGCTGGAAACCTTTGGCCGTGAGATTGAGGCTGGCGGTGGGCTAAAGGAATTGAAACTCTCCGTGACCCGACACCTGGAAACAATCGGGGGTGCGGTCCGGCGTTTCAGGGCGCAGGAATCAGAGCGGGAGAAGGATTACTCGTGGCAACTGGAAGTGATGCAAGAGAAGTTGGCAGCCGTGGAAGCCAATTCCGAGCAGATGAAAGAGCGGATTCGGGAAGAGCGTGCCAGGGCGCTTACCGATCTGTTGACACAATTGCCCAACCGCGAGGCCTGGCAGGAGCGACTGGCTTTCGAATACAGCCGCTGGCAACGGTACCGTCACCCGGTAACGATCGCGGTGCTGGATATCGATCTGTTCAAGCGGGTGAACGATTCATACGGCCATAAGGCTGGCGACCGGGTCCTTCAGATGGTGGCGCGGGAGTTTCAGACCCGGCTAAGAGCCACGGATTTTATTTCCCGCTTCGGGGGCGAGGAGTTTGTATTGCTGCTACCTGAAACGTCAGCGGAAGACGCCAGGAGCGTGCTCGATGCACTGCGGGAAAACGTTGCGGCCCTGCCGTTTCATTTCCGGGGCGAACCCGTCACCATTACTTTCTCGGCCGGCATCGCCACGCTTGAGGACGGTGATACTGAAGATACCTTGTTTGATCGTGCGGACAAGGCACTGTATGCCGCCAAGGATGCAGGCAGAAACCGGGTCCGCCTTGCGGTTGATGCTGAGGGGGTCAGTGCCGCATCTGGGCGTCAAGCTCGTCAATGATTTCGGCCCAGTCAGAATCGTCTTCCAGTCCTTCCTCCAGAAACTGGGCCTGGCTCTCCGACCAGAACGGTGCATCCTGCAGTGCAATTTCCGTCGGCAGCGGAGAATACCTGGAGATAAAGTCCTCGATACTGGCGTTGTCAGAGGCCAGTCCAAGTTGTTGAAACAGTGTGCTGAACGTGTGTTTGCTGGTGTCCATTGCTTTCCTCTCCTTGCAATGCTTGTGCGTGAATGAAATCAGGGAGATTTGCAGGTATTGTTCAGAGGCTCCTTAAACTTTAGCGGAACTGTTGAGGATATCCAGTGAAGGCCGTCTTGCAGGGTTTGTTGTTTTTGTTGTGCATTGGGGGCACCGGCCCCGTGCTGGCTGATCCGCCGCAATCATCACCAGCTCCCGTTCTGGGCGCACAGGACCTGGAATGGTTATCCGGGCAGGAAAACTTCCATATCGGGCTGTCTGGTGGCCAGATCCCCCTGGCTTTTGATACCGGAGACGGCGTTCTGGCCGGTATCTACATTGATTACCTGGACCGCCTGTCAGACAAACTGGGTGTGGCGATAACCCCGGTCTCCGGCAGTCCCTCTTCCCTGGCAGCACAACTTGATTCCGGCGAACTGGATGCCAGGCTGGTAGCTCGCAGTCCGCGGCAGCCTGGTCCGGAGGGGCGCTCCATCACTGAGCCGCTGATGAGTCTTACCTACGGCCTGTTTGTCAGTGCCGGGGATGCGGGCATCCGTAAACTGTCGGATCTGGAAGGCAGCCGGGTAGCACTGATTGCCGGGGATACCAGCCAGTACCTGCTTCTGGACCCGGTGGAAAGCTTCACGCCGGTACCTGTTGCCAGCATCAGCGAGGCGATCAGCATGGTGCTTTCGGGGCAGGCGGATGCGTTTCTCGGTCCGCTTCCTGTGGTGTCGGATTACCTGCAGTCCGCGATGATAAACGGCATTGGCCTCGCCCTGCTGCTGGACCAGAAGGCTGTCGATGTCGTGATCGAAGTCGACACGGAAGATGACCAGTTGTTGCGGGTGCTGAACCGGGCGGTTGAAGCGATCAGTCATAATGAGCATCGCGCCATACGGCAATCCTGGCTGCAGACCGATTTGCCCACCGTGGACGAGAACAGCATCACTCTCTCCAGCAACGAGCAGGATTGGCTCAAGCGACACCCCAATCTGCGGGTGGCGTTTCGCACCGACTGGCCGCCGTTCGAGTTCACTCAGGATGGTAATCCGGCTGGCCTGGTGCCGGACCTCGTGACCCGCCTGGAAAGCCAGTTGAATGTCCGGTTCCATCGCCAGGAGACATTGGACATCATGGAGGCGGAAGAGCAGCTGCAGCAGGGAGAGGTGGATATCCTGCCGGCCTTCAATCGAACGCCCAGGCGCAGCGATGATTTTCTGTTCACCCGCACCTACCTGACCGTGCCGATTGCCCTGGTGATCCGTGACGATGGGCGGTTCATCGGCGACCTGAGGGAGCTTCGTACCGAGAGGGTGGGCGTTGTGAACCGTCACTCCGCCCACGACTATCTGTTGATCAACCACCCGGACCTCGACCTATACCCGGTAAACAGCGTGGAGGAAGGGCTGTTATCGCTCTCCAATGGCGATCTGGATGTCATGGTCACCCACATACCCGCGGTCAGCTATACCGTGGCGAGGCTGGGACTGTCGAACCTGCGCATCACCAGTATCACCCCCTACCAATACGAACTGAGCCTGGCTGTCAGCAAGGATCGCCCGGAGTTACAGCGTATTCTCAACAAGGCGCTGGGCAGCCTCGATGCCGCTGAAACCGAATCCATCTATAACCGCTGGATACACCTGGATATTGAGCAGGAAACCGACTACACCGTGGTACGGCGGGTCGTGGGTATTGCCCTGGTGGTGGTGCTGATATTCCTCTACTGGAACCGCAAACTCTCCCGTGAGGTGGATGAGCGGATACGCTCGGAGAATGCGCTTCGCCGCAGCGAGGATGAGTTGCGGGCGGCCAAGCTGGAGGCGGAGCGGCTGGCGCGGGAAGCGGAGGCGGCCAGCCTCACCAAGAGCGAATTCCTCGCCAATATGTCCCATGAAATCCGTACGCCGATGAATGCCGTCATTGGCTACAGCGATTTGCTGAGCGACAGCGTAACGGATCCGCAGCAGCGTAATTATCTGGACGCCATCCGGGCTGGTAGCCGCAGCCTGCTGATGCTGATCAACGACATTCTCGACCTGTCCAGGATCGAAGCGGGAAAAATGCGACTCGATTACTCCGCTGTCTCAGTGCGCCGGCTGCTGGGCGACGTCCGGCATATTTTCGATCTGCGGGCGCGGGAGCAGGGCATTACCCTGGAAGTCAGCGTCGACTCGAAAATGCCGGCGGCGATGATGCTGGATGAAACCCGGCTGCGTCAGGTGCTGTTCAATCTGGTTGGCAATGCCATCAAGTTCACCCATGAAGGCGGAGTGACGGTACGAGCCACCGCAACGCCGGTTTCCAGGCAGGAGGCGGAGTCGGGAGACGACGGCAGGAAACTCTATCGGCTGGAGGTAACGGTCAGGGATACCGGGATCGGTATTCAGGATGACCAGTTGGAGCGGATCTTTGATGCGTTCGAGCAACAGGAGGGGCAGAACAGTCGTCGCTATGGCGGTACCGGTCTGGGCCTGGCGATCAGCCGGAAGCTGGCGCGGATGATGGGGGGAGAGCTCACCGTGGAAAGCGAGCCGGAGCAGGGCTCGACTTTTACCGTCACCCTTCCACGGGTAGAAGCCACGGTGGAGCAGGCCGAGGACGAAGGCGAGCCGGAAGAGGCCGAACGTCTGCTGGCCCAGACCCTGAGCATGCAGGAGCGCGGCTGGCTGCGTGAACAACTGGCCCGGGATTTTGGTGATGAGTGGGAAACCGTGCGGGAAAGCGGCGATCCGGAACAGATGCGGGATTTCGCAAAGCGGGTTCTCGCCTGGGGGGAGCGTTTCCGCTCACCCTCCGTGACCCGTTATGGCGAGAAGTTGCTGGCCGATGTGGAAGCGTTCAATCTTGACGCCGTGAACAACGCCCTGGACGCTTTTCCCCGCCTGCTTGGCCGGGACCAGTAGGTTGTGTCCGGTCAGGCGTGCCTGATTACAGGCAGTCAAACTGCGACCGGCGGTCAAAGGCAACGGCGACCATGTCGTATCCGGAGTCGGACAGCGAACGGATCAATTCCCGGTTTTTCAGCAACGTCATGCAGACCTTGTGGACGCTGGCCTGTAATTGCTCTTCTGCCGGCGTGGAATGAAACCGAAAATCCACAATCAGGTATTTGCGGTCGACAGTCGTGGTGACCGGGATGTCCTCGCGCTCCACACTTTCGTAGCCAATATAGGTCGGCTGTTCATTGCTAAAGACGTTGCTCATGAGTACGTCCAGGTTCTCCGCCAGGGCAGGACGGCTTGCCAGGATGGACAGCAGGATAAAGGTGGCGGCGCTGAGAGCTCTGTTCATGGATGCACTCCGTAGTGCTGGTCCGGTCACTGAGTAACTTAATGTAACATTGGGTTACAGTGATTATCGCAGAGTCTGACGCAGTTTGCGTGCAATGGGACAGTGATTTTTCAATTGTTTTCAGTTAGATCAAAAAGTGTGCGGGAGGCCGCAGGTTTTCGCGGGCATGACCGATCAACTATCATGATAATAAACCGATTCAGCAAGAGGCAGACTCATGTTCCAGCTCGTCTTCAAGGGTGAATGCGCACCGGGAATTGATGCCACCACCGCCCGCAATAATGCGCGGACGCTGTTCAAGGCCAGTGTAGAGCAGATAGAGCGTATGTTCAGCGGCCAGCCGGTGGTGATCCGCAACAAACTGGAAGCGGAGCAGGCGGAGAAGTATCGCGCTGTACTGGCAAAGCATGGAATGGTCGCCTACGTACAGACAATGCCCGGAACGGAACCAACGCGCCCCGAGGCACCATCCCCGGAACCGGCTCCGGCATCAGAACCTGCACCTGCACGGTCGGTTCCGCAAGACCAGCCGGCCAGTTCTGGTGAAGGCCTGCCTCCGGTTGAGCCCGGTGACCGGCTTTCGGTTGCGGGCGAAAAAGTGGATACCATCCTGGCGGGATCGGGGCTCTCCCTGGATCCGGTGGGTGTTAATCTGGCCGAGCATCAGGAAGTGGAAGCCCCGATGTTCCAGCATCTGGACGAGTGGACTCTGGCCCCCGCCGGTACGGACCTGGGCGTCGAACGTGATCTGCCTCCGCCGATGGTGCCCGATGTGTCTCACCTGTCGTTGGCCGATGACGAAACCACCAAGAACCAGTAAATAACAGGACCCCTCCCTTGCCAAGGATCATAATCCTCCTGCTTGTCTGTGTTGTCTCCTTTGTCCCCATGGTGACGGCGGATCCGGTTGAGGGGCGCCCCACGGTCGGGTTGGTGCTCAGCGGCGGTGGCGCCAAGGGGATGGCCCATGTCGGTGTCCTGCGGGTGCTCGAGGAGATGCGGATTCCGGTGGACCTGGTGGTGGGCACCAGTGCAGGCTCCGCAGTGGGGGCGCTTTATGCCAGTGGCATGCCGGTGAATGAGATCGAGCAGCGTTTTATCGATCTGGACTGGGTCTCCAGCTTTCGGGATGACCCGGGCCGGGCCTACAAGCCCGTGCGCCGAAAACAGGAAGACTGGCGTTTTCCCGTGGTTCCCGGTCTTGGTGTGCGGCTGGATGGCCTTCATGTAGGCGGCGGTATCATCGCAGGTCAGAACCTTGGTTTTATTCTCAACGAACTGACCCGCAATGCGGCGCTGGTGGAGGACTTTGACCAGTTGGCAATCCCTTTCCGGGCGGTGGCCACCGATCTGGAAACCGGGGAGCAGGTTGTCATCGGCAATGGCAACCTGTCTGAGGCCATTCGCGCCAGCATGAGTATTCCTGGGGTGTATGCGCCGGTGAGGTGGGACGGTCGCCTGCTGGTGGACGGCGGGGTTGCCAACAACCTGCCGGTGACAGTGGCCCGCGAGATGGGGGCGGACATCGTGATTGCGGTGGATATCACCGACCCTTTGCTGAAAGCGGAGGATCTACAGGAAGCGTTCTCGGTTGTCGGTCAGTTGACCACCATGATGACGCGGATGAACACGGATTATCAGCTGGAACGGTTGCAGGAGCAGGATATTCTGATCCGTCCGGACCTGGAGGGGCGAAGCTCTTCCGACTTTTACGATGCGCCAATATTGTTTGAATTGGGGGCGACCAGCACCCGTTCTCACGCCGGCGAGTTGCGCCATCTGAGTGTTTCGCGGGAACGTTGGGCGGACATCCGGGAAACGATGAATGCCAGTGGTTTCTCCCCGGGTGACATTGTCCGTATTGAAGTGGATCAGGATTCCCGTTTGGCCGGGGAGTTCCTGCGTTCCAGAATCCGCCAGGAAACCGGCGAACCCTTGGACGTGGAGGCCCTGGAGGATGACCTGAAACGGATTTATGGCCTCGGTTACTACGAGACCGCCTCCTATTCATTGTCTCCATCCGATGAAGGTACCGTGCTCACCATCCGCGTGCAGGGAAAATCCTGGGGGCCCAACTACCTTGCGTTTGGACTGAACTACGAGGACAACTTCGACGGGGAAACCCGCTTTAACGTCGGCTCCGCCCTGCGCATGACCGAGCTTAACGCCCTTGGTGGCGAGTGGCAGACCGGTTTACAGCTGGGAACCGAACCCTACGTGCGCACGGAATGGTTCCAGCCCCTGGATTACGGCTATGAACGGTTTCTGATTGCCGGCGCGGAATATACCCGCGACACCTTCAGTGTGTTTGGGGATGACGGCGACCGCATTGCCGAAGTGGACGTAACCTTTCGCCAGTTTGACCTGGCGCTGGGCATGGAGCTCGGTGGAAATGGCGATGTGCGTTTGGGTTATACCCGTGGTTACGCCACCGTGGACGAACAGGTCGGTACGCCGGTGGCGCCGTCCGGGTCCATACACCAGGGCAGTTTCAGCCTGCAGCTGGTGCACGATTCCCTGAACGATATCTTCTACCCCCAGTCGGGAGGCTTCGCCGGTATCCGGGGGCGAATGGAGCGGGACGATCTGGGGTCGGACCGGCATTTTGACTCCGTCACTGGCATGGGGCTGGGCACTGGCAGTTGGCGGGGGTTCACCATGACCGGACTGCTGTATGCGCATGCTGTCACCCGCGGGGAGCCCGGTATCGAAAATACCGTCCGGCTTGGCGGGTTTCGTCGGTTGTCGGCCTATGCGCCGGGTGAAATTACTGGTGAAAACGCGGCCATGGCGTCGCTGTTTGCCAGCCAGGAGTTTGGCGGCCCCTTTTTACCCTGGTTTGCCGGAATGGGTTTCGAGACTGGTAACGCCTGGGAGTCGTTCGACGATGCCAGTTGGAACAACACGGTCAGGTCCTGGAGCGTGTTTGCCGGCGTCGATACCTTCCTGGGGCCGGTTCAGCTTGCCACCGCCTACAACAACGAAGATGACTGGACTGCTTATCTGAACATCGGGTTTTCGTTCACCCAGTTATTTTATTGAGTCTTTGTTCCTGTCAGGCTCCGCGACGAGCCTGGTTGTTGTTCAGCGCCTCCAGTACCTGGCGACACTGCTGTTCGGCAAAGTGCTGGAGGATCCTGGCCAACCGGTCTTCGTCCCGGTCTTTGATGGCGCGGATGGATTCGTCCATGTGGGCCAGATTATCCTCCAGCACCTTGTTGCCACCATTCTGGAAGGCTACGAATGCGCAGCGTTTGGCGGATGGCCAGAGATCCTCAATGGCGGAAATGATGAAATAGTTATCCGCGTAGGCGAGGGATGCCTTGGTGTATTCAATGCCCAGTTCCAGGAACCGCATCAGGTCATTGCGCTGGAAACACGCCTGCATCTGATCGTACAGGGATTCCAGCTTGTCCATGTCGGCCGGTTGCCACTGGCGGGCGAGTTTGCGACCGGTGTGGGTCAGGTAGAGTTCCAGGGTTTCATACAGGCTGCGAACAAAATACTCATCCAGATCCGTGACAAACGCGCCCTTGCGGGGAACGTTGCGGACCAAGTGGCGTTTTTCCAGCAGCAGTAACCCTTCGCGGATGGACCCGTGACTGACGTCCATCTGTTTGGCCATGGAGTTCTCGTAAATGCGCTCGCCGGAGCGCAGCTGGCCAAAGGCAATCAGGTTCTCAATATGGCGGGCAACCTGTTCGGTGAGGGTTTCTCGGGGCTTGAATGTGGTCATGATCCTGCTTCGTTACTGCTTGCCGGGCTCGGGTTCCCTGAATACTCTCACATTCTATCCGCCGGGAAAACGCTTGCGCCCAAACCCCTCAGAGCAGCGGTGCCAGCAATCGCACGGCGCGGCAGCCCAGGCGGAAGGCGATTGAGCGATCCTGATAGTCGCGCTCGGTCATCCGCCGTGAGTTTTTCAGATCCTCTTCCAGCATGGTGGTCACCTCCGAAACAAACTCGCTGGAGGTGGTGATGGCGGTGATTTCGAAGTTCAGGCGCATTGAGCGATTATCGAGATTGGCGGTACCCACGGCGGCATAACGGTTGTCCACCAGAATGACTTTCTGGTGCATGAACCCCGGCTGGTAACGATAGATGCCGACACCCGCCTGGCAGGCCTGGACAAGGTAGGAATAGGCGGCAACCTTGATCAGCCAGCTGTCTGATTTCTCCGGAATGATAATGCGCACATCGACACCCCGCAGGGCGGCCAGCTGCAGGGCATTCATGATCTGGAAATCCGGCACGAAGTAGGGCGACGCGATCCAGATGCGGGTGCGGGCGTTGTTGATGCAGTTGAGGAAAAACAGTGTACAGGTTTCGTAGGTGTCGGCGGGGCCGGTCGGCAGTATCAGCACCTCATGGTCGCCGGAAGGCGGCAGCGCCGGTTGCCAGTTAAGGTCCGGGAATTCGTTACTGGCCCAGTTCCAGTCCTCCAACCATGCCAGCTGCAGCCCGATAACCGCAGGTCCGGCAATGTGGCAATGGGTGTCGCGCCAGGGCTCCTGATCCATGGCAATGCCGAGGTATTCATCCCCCAGGTTGATGCCGCCGACAAAACCGATGTTGCCATCGCAAAGCAGCAATTTGCGATGGTTGCGGAAATTGATCTGGAAACGCCGTCGGCGGATATTGCCATCCCCGAAAGACGCCACCCGCGCGCCGGCGTGGGCCAGCTCTTTCAGGTAAGTGCGGGGCAGCCAGACGCTGCCGATATCGTCGTACAGGAACCACACCTGCACACCCTCCGCGAGCTTGCGTTTCAGGATCGACTTGATGCGTTGACCGACTTTGTCGGAGCGAACGATGTAGAACTCCAGCAGGATGTAATGGCGGGCGTTTTCCATGGCATCGAAAACCGAATCGAACGTGGCTTCGCCATCTTTCAGCAGGGTGCAGTGATTATTGCTGGTGAACGGCTGTCGCCCCAGCTTGCACAGCACCTGAAATTCATCGCCGAAATGTTCGTTGCCCGGGTGCGACAGGGTGGTGGTTTGTTGCTCGAAGTGGTTGAGTAAATTGGTCAGCGCGGCGTCGCCCATGCGCCGGGCACGGACATAACCGCCAAAGCGGTTGCGCCCGAACAGCAGGAACAGGGGCACGGCGAGGTAAGGCAGGCCGATAAGAGCAATGATCCAGGCAATGGCGCCCTGGGCGGTGCGGTAAGTCAGCAGTATCCGGTAAACGCAGGACAGCGCCGCCAGATAGAGCAGGCCGACAGCAATCGCGATCAGGGTGGTTTCAGGCATCGTTATTCCTGTGCCTGGCCGGACTCAGCGGCCAGGTGGCGGGCACGGTATTGCGCCGGAGCCATGCCGGTCCAGCGCTTGAAGGCGCGGCTGAACGCACTGAGTTCCGAGAAGCCGAGCAGGAAGGCGATCTCCCCCAGGGCATACTGGTCAGCCGCGACGTACCTGAGGGCCTTGTCCTTGCGCACCTGTTCCACCAGATCATGAAAGCTCACCCCCTCTTTTTTCAGTCTGCGGTAGAGCGTCTGCCGGCTCATATGGCACTGCCGTGCCAGAGTATCGGCGTCGATCCTGTCGGTGGACATCTGGCGCGAGATCAGGCGGCGCACCTTGCGGCCAAAGGTGCGGCGGGTCTGCAGGCGTGCCAGCAGGGAATTCACCTGTCGCAACACCGCGGAATACACATAGGGATTGCGGTGGGGGATCGGATGGCTGAGGTGCCGGCTGTTGAAGGCCAGACGTGTGCTGGTGCTGTTGAACACGACGGTGCCCCCCAGCAATTGCTCGTATTCGTCGGCATAACTCGGCCTGGGGTGAGCTATCTCGGCCCAGTCCGCGCGGATGCCGGGGTGAATGAAATGACGGGTGCGGCACAGCGCTGCTGCCAGGGTGCGATCCATATCCTGGCGACAGTAGTGGCCGGGGCTGTCCGGCTGCCAGGTAAGTATAGCCTGATCACCGGTCTGCTCCAGGCTGAGGGTAACGGATTCGTTAATCAGCCGGTGCAGGCGCACGTATTGGGTAACGGCTTCCCCCAGGGTATCGCAGTTGAAAAAGACATGGCCGACCAGCCCCATGCGTTCCGGGTCCACCACCTGCCCGGCATGGAGACCGACGGCGGGATCGCCCGTTACCTGTTCGGCATGTTGCCAGAGTTGGTAATGCGCATCGGCGGGAACGCGCAGATCGGGGTCAGCCAGGGCCTCCAGAGGCATGCCAAGGATGTGTTCGATATGCGGCCGGTTCTGCACTCCCCGGCAGTCGAGATAGTGCACCAGCGCCAAGGTACTGGAGGCGGCCACCAGAGGTGCCGTGGTTGTTTCAGCCGGAACTGCGTTCACTGTGATCCATTCCTGTTGTTAACAGGTTTTCATGTCCGCTGATACAAAATGTCAAACGGATGGGACAGCCTGTCAACGGTTTGTCATACCAACAACGATAGCATTAAGTCATCAGGTTGGAGCAATGGAACAGCGATTATCGAGGAGGTGTGTACTATGGAACGCGAAATTTTCGTGCCCCATACAGAACGTGAACGCCGGAACTGCGAGGCGCTCGCCGAATACCTGAACAGCATCTTCTATTGCTGATCAGGCAAACCGTACGCTATTGACCTTTCAGCCGGGGAACTCCCCGGCTTTTTTATGCCTGCAGAAACCCGGAGGCGTTGCCGGCCTTGCTCCATTTTCCGGCAGTGGTAATGTATCCCACTGATTTGAGTTAACGAATCCATCCGGAGACTAATGTCCATGAGTGTTGAGCTGAATCACCGTATTACTGGCGAAGGCCCCCCCCTGATCATTTTGCATGGCCTTTTCGGGTCCATGGATAACCTGGGCGGTATTACCCGGCGTTTGCAGGATGAATGGCAGGTTCATGCCCTGGATCAGCGCAACCACGGAAATTCTTCTCATACCGAAACCATGGATTACCCGGCAATGGCGGCGGATGTGGTTGCCTATATGGACGCCCAGGGACTGGACAAGGCCGCCATCCTTGGTCATTCCATGGGCGGTAAAACTGCCATGCAGGTGGCGCTGTCGGCACCGGAGCGGGTGGACAGGGTGATCGTTGCAGATATTGCGCCTGTGTCCTATAAGCCCCGCCATGATGCCATTCTGGAGGGGCTTACTGCCCTTGACCTGAGCGCCGTCAAAACCCGTCAGGATGCAGACAGCATGCTGGCGGAGCATGTTGAAACGCCCCAGGTTCGCCAGTTCCTGCTGAAAAACCTGGTGCGTGTTCCCCAGGGGGAGCAGAAACCGGGAGAAGGTCTCTATCGCTGGCGCCTGAACCTGCCGGTTATTGAGGCCTGTTATCCGAAACTGGCGCTGGCTCCGGAAGGCGATCGCCCCTATGACGGGCCTGTGCTGTTCCTCAAGGGGGAGGAGTCTGCCTATATCCAGGATAAGCACTGGGATGAAATCCGCCGTTTGTTCCCTTCCGCGGAACTTCAGGTCATCGAAGGTACGGGGCATTGGTTGCATGCAGAGAAGACTGACGCTTTTGAGACGCTGTGCCGCCGCTTCCTGAAACAGTGAGTCCGGCCCGGGCAGCGGTGTAGCCGTGCCCGCGTCTCTGCTAAGGTTACGTCATCGTATCTGAATGGGGCGAATGTCTGTTATGAAGTGGCTGTTGGGTCTTTTGCTGGTTGGGTTTGTGCTGTTGGGGGGCTTTCTGCTGTCTCCGTCTCCCGTTGACAGCAAGGCCTGGAAAGCGCCTTCGCCACCGGCAATGACTGGCAAGCTCGCGCCCAACGAACTGCTGCGCCTGTCCGACCTGCTCGCCCGTGGCCAGGTGTACGGGCCGGAAGATACCACTGTGGACGCCAACGGCGTGTTGTACACCGGAACCCAGGACGGCAAGATTGTCCGGGTCTGGCCGGATGGGCGGGTCGAAGAGTGGCTGGAAACCGGTGGTCGCCCCCTCGGGCTGGTGTTTGATGACAAGGGCAACCTGATTGTGGCGGATGCCTGGAAAGGCCTGTTGTCGATTGCCCCCGACAAGACCATTACCCTGCTGTCACGGGAGTCGGAGGGGTTGCCGTTTCGCTTCACCGATGATGTGGATATCGCTCCGGACGGCCGTATCTATTTCACCGACGCCAGCTCCCGTTTTGAACAACCGGATTACGTGCTGGACCTGCTGGAGATGCGCCCCCATGGCCGCCTGCTCCGTTATAATCCCGGTACCGGTAAAACGGAAACCCTGTTGAGAAACCTGCACTTCGCCAATGGCGTGGCGGTGTCTCCGGATGGGGACTATGTGCTGGTTAATGAAACCTGGAAATACCGTATCCTGAAATACTGGATCCACGGCCCCAGGGCAGGGCAGGCAGAGGTGTTTGCCGATAACCTGCCGGGGTTCCCGGACAACCTCGCCGTGGATCATGCCGGGCGTTACTGGGTGGCTTTTCCGACGCTCCGCAATGCGCGGGTGGATTCCATGCATCGTCAGCCCTGGCTGAAAGACCTGGTGGCCAAACTGCCGGAAAGCTTCCAGCCAAAACCACAGGAATATGGGCTGGCGCTGGCGTTTGACGCCAACGGTGAACTGATCACCAGTCTCCATGATACCCGCGGGACTCACCTGCAGGAAATCACCTCGGTCAATCCACACGGCGGTAACCTATACTTTGGTTCACTTCACAATGACCGCATCGGGCGGCTACCGTTGCGGGCCATTCCGGGGTTGGAAAAACAGGGAGAACAGGACGAATGAGCGACAGCGCGCAGGCGATTGAGCAGACGTTTGAATGGGATCTGCCGTCCCCGTATACCATGGACATCCTGGTCAGGGATGAGGACACCGATCGCCTCGGCCACGCCAACAACGTCGTCTATGTCCGCTGGCTGGAGGATGTCAGCTGGGCGCACATCGAAAGCCTGGGCATGACCTGGGAGCTCCACGAGGCCACGGGGAAAGCCATGGCCATCACCCGTACCGAGATTGACTACCTTGCGTCAGCCAATGCCGGCGATCGCCTGGTGCTGGGTACCTGGCTGACCGGATATGACGGCCGTTTCCGCTCCTCGCGTCAGTTCCAGCTGGTACGGGCCTCAGATGGCAAGACCCTGGTGCGGGCCATGTCCACCCATGCCTGCGTAAACATGAAATCCCAGCGGCCTTCCAGGGCGCCGAAAGAATTCGCCGAGATACTCGGTAGCGCCGTGGTGGCTGGCGGTCGTGGTCTGACACTGGATTGAATCACCTTGCACGCCAACTTCTGCTAGTCTGAACGAAAGCCCGTTAGCCGTTACCACCGTTGTCCGGAGATCCCCATGGAAAACGTCGTTGATCAGAACACTGAATCCTCCATGTGCCACGTGATCTATGATCACTTTGGTGAACGTGATGTCCTGCAGGTGGTCAGCTCGGAGATTCCCCATCCGCAAGCGGGGCAGGTGCTTATCCGCGTCCATGGCGCCGGCCTGAACCCGATTGACTGGAAGACCCGCAAGGGGCTGGGATTTGCTGCGCGCCAGATCGAGGATTCGTTGCCCTGGACGCCGGGCTACGATGTGGCCGGTGAAGTGGTTGCCGTGGCGGACGATGTGACAACCCTGGCGCCGGGAGATCGCGTTATGGGGATGGTTGGCTTCCCGGCGACAGGCGGCGGTTACGCGGAATATGCCCTGGCCGCCGCGGATGAACTGGCCATTGTTCCGGAGGAGCTTGACCTGGTAACCGCGGGGGCGTTGCCGCTGGCGGCACTGACGGCCTGGCAGGCCCTGTTCGAGGTGGCCAAGCTGGAGTCAGGTGACAAGATCCTGATTCACGCCGGCGCCGGTGGGGTCGGGCATTTTGCCGTCCAGTTTGCCCTGGAACGGGGTGCCCATGTGGTCGCTACGGCCTCGGCCGGTAACCGTGATTTCCTGGCGGAACTGGGTGTGCACGAGGTGATCGATTACCGCACCACGGATGTTGCCGAGGAATGCTATGGCCTGGATGTGGTGCTGGATCTGGTTGGTGGCGAAGCCGGCAAGCGATCCCTGCACACACTCGGTGAGCACGGGGTGCTGGTGACCATTCCCACGGTCACCGCGGACGAGATCATCAGCGCGGCTGAAGAGTTGGGGCTGCGGGCTCACGGCATGACCGTGCGCCCGGATGTATTCCACCTGGATGAAATTGCGGAGCTGATCGAGGACGGCGACGTCAAGGTCCATATTGAACAGGCTTTTCCACTGGCCCGGGTGGCTGACGCCCACGAATTGCTCGAGGGCGGCCACGTTCGCGGCAAGCTGGTGCTCGACTGCCGCTGATATTCCGAAGCGCTTTTACTTCCGGGCGGCGGCCCCGCCCGGAAGCTCCCTCTCAGCTTCTTCTGTCTGCTGTTCTTCCCTTCCCTTGCGCTCTTTCGGAGCCTGGGGTGGTACCAGGCTGACCAGGGTCCAGTCATTCTCTGGCTTGATGTGGTCCATGTCCAGTACCGGCGACACGCGCCCCTTGTTGTCAAAGACAAACAGCACCAGCGGCTGGTGATGGTACTTTTCCAGGAAGTCCTTGTAACCGAACTCTTCACTGAGCTGAGTGGTTTTTACGGTGTAGCCCTGGCTGGCCAGGCTCGCGAGCTTGGCGTAGCTGACGCCATCGAACAGGCCGCGGGTCATCTGGATCTTCTCGGCAGTCTGGTGTCGCGCTTTCTGGTCAGGATCGCCTTCCGCCAGGGTAAACACCGAATCCTTTCCGAACCAGTCCAGGAAATGGTAAGTCGCCAGCGAATTCATGTGCTTGTAGGGTGAAATGACCAGCAGATTGCCAATGCCGGTCAGGTCCAGGTGGGTCGAGGCGTGCTCGGATACCGGATTGCCGAAGTAGACCTGGAGATTGTCCATGCGCGCCTGCCGGATGTTTTCCCAGTTGGTGTCGGCCAGTGTCACAGGCACGTCGTACTTCTTCAGGGCAACGGCGATCTTCCGGGCCACCGGGTTGGCGCCGAGAATCAGGAAACCGAATTCAGCGGGCTCTGCAACCTTCAGCAGCCGGGCGAGGGGGCGGGCGGTCAGACTCTGAAGTGTCACGGTGGCAATGATCAGCATGAACACCAGAGGCACCAGGGCCCCGGCGCTCTCATATCCGAGCTTCTGCAACTGGAATGCAAACAGCGCGGAAACCGCCGCCGCGACAATGCCCCGAGGGGCAATCCAGCTCAGAAACAGCTTGTCCCGCCAGTTGAGGCTGGTGCCAATAGCCGACAGGAAGATGCTCACCGGGCGTGCCACCAGCATCAGCATGGCCAGCACCGCCACCAGGCCCCAGCCCAGTTCGGCAATGGCGGAAAATTCCACCCGCGCCGCGAGGATGATGAACAGCGCCGAGATCAGCAGCACGCTGAGGGATTCCTTGAACTCCAGGATGCTGTCGATGGGCACCTGCTTCATGTTGGCCATCCAGATACCCATGATGGTAACGGTTAGCAGTCCTGACTCGTGTGCTAACTCATTGGAAAGGGCGTACACGCCAAGCATGAAGGTGAGGGTGCCGGCGTTGTGCAGGTACTGGGGGATCAGGTGTTTTCTCAGCGCCAGGCCGTTCAGGTAGCCGGCAACAGCGCCGATGAGGAAGCCCACCGCCAGGGTTTTGCCGAAAATGTAGAGCGAGTGTCCGAACACATTGCCCTGACCCCAGGACACAATGCCCTCGAACACCAGAACCGCCAGTAGTGCGCCCACCGGATCAATGATAATACCTTCCCAGCGCAGGATGTTGGCCAGTTTGGCGTCCGGGCGAACGGATCGCAGCAGCGGGGCGATCACCGTCGGCCCGGTGACAATGGAAATGGCGCCGAAGAGCAGGGCAACCTCCCAGGACACCTCAAGCAGCCACCGTGCCGACAGCGTGCCGATGATGCAGGTGACAATGGAGCCGACCGGAATCAGGTTGCGCACCATTTTGCCGTGGTCGCGGATTTCTTCGTAGCGCAGCGTCAGGCTGCCCTCAAAGAGAATAATGGCGACAGACAGGGAGATGAGCGGGAACAGCAAGTCGCCAAACACCACTTCCGGTGCCAGGAAACCCAGCCAGGGGCCCGCGGCAATACCGCCAGCCAGCAGGAAGAGAATGGCTGGCATCCTGACGCGCCAGGCGAGCCACTGACAGAACAGAGAAAGAATGCCGATACTTGCGAGAAGCAGAACAGTGCTTACGGGCATAATGACTTCAGGTCCGTTGAGTTATGGGTTAGCGCGTCGTGCAATCCGGTTCAGCAGCCGCGAGGCGGCAAAAAAGCCGAAACTGGCGGTGACCGGGCTGGCTGCCCCGAAGCCCGAGGCGCAGTCCAGACGGACCGGGCCCTCGGTGGCGGGCTTCTGCAGGCAGACTTCACCGTCTCCGGCAGGATACGTCAGCTGTTCCAGCGAGTATACGGCTTCTATGCCGAAGCGCCGCTTGGGATTACGGGAGAAACCGTATTCCCGGCGCAGCATGTTACGAACCTTGGCCAGTAATGGATCTTGCGTGGTCTTGCTGAGGTCGGCAACGCGGATCTGTGTCGGGTCCAGCTGGCCGCCGGCGCCGCCGGCACAGATCACGGGAAGTTTTCGGCGCTGGCAGTAGGCGATCAGGGCGGCCTTGGCCTTGACGCTGTCGATGGCATCCACCACGGCGGTCATGTCAGCGGTGATCAATTCGTCGACGTTTTTCGGCGTCAGGAATCCGAAATGCACGCGAATGTCTGCCTGGGGGTTGATCGCTTTCAGTCGCTCCGCCATGGCGTCGGTCTTGGTTCGACCATACTGGCCTTCCAGGGCATGTAGCTGTCGATTGGTGTTGGAGACACAGATGTCATCCATGTCGATGAGAGTCATGGCGCCGACGCCAGACCGAACCAGCGCTTCCGCCGCCCATGAGCCCACGCCGCCGAGTCCGACGATGGCAATATGCGACTGGCGAAAGGCTTCCAGGGCGCGACGGCCATACAGGCGTTCTATCCCGCCGAAGCGAAAACCGTAGTCGTCAGGGGTCATGGGGGTCTCCGATGATGTCAAAGACCGAGATTGTAACTCAAGCTTGGGCAGGCATAAAAAAAGCCACGCAGGGCGTGGCTTACAAGCAAGTGTTCAACCCGACGGGGAGTTGAACAGGACTAGTTCAGAGACACTAATCAACCCGCTTAGTATCTACCTTCGGGCAGACTATCTGAAGGTCAGGGGCTGACAACTATCGGTCATTTCCGGCCAGCATGCGGACCTGGTTGCATGTGTTGTGCCTCAACCCCGGCGTGCTCAGCGAATGAAAGGGTTAAGCAGTCGCGTAAAGGTGCCGGTCAACTTAACCGGGGCACTGAGTACGGACAATGTGATGCAGTCCTCGCAGCCAACCGCGACAGGCCGGTGTTCGTCCTGTTCATTAAGAACCACAAAATCCCATTGATTGAACACGCCTTTCTGGTCCGCGAAAGCACCCTGCAGCACGATGGTGGTTTCTTCGCCCCGATGGGTGTGAGCAGGTGCCTTGCCTCCCGCTGACAGTTTCTGCAGGACGACCTGTTCGTGCTGGCCAGGGAAGCGTTCGGAGATATCCAGCACGCTGACATCCCCCAGCTGGCGTTTCCAGGGCAGGCTGTCAAGGTCGTCCCCCAGCAGTTTCCGGAGCGCGCCGACCCTTGGCTCAATGGCCGCAATCGCTTGGCCTTCGCTTTCCTCGCTGTCGATCCGCGACAGGATGCTGTCGAACATATCCTCACTGACGCTGACTTTCGGCTGATGTTCCATCATCACCGCGCCCAGGCTGTCGAGAGTGTCCACGCGGCCACGGCAATGGGGGCACTGATCCAGGTGCAGCCGGATGCACAGAGCATGGGGCTCGGTCAGGTTGCCGGCGCTGTACTCCATCAACGTCAGGCTGTCGGGATGGTGCCGTGTCATACGTTCTGGTCCTGCAAAATCACTTTCAGCTTGTTCAGGGCCAGGCGAACCCGGCTCTTTACGGTGCCAAGGGGAATGTTGAGCTCGTCAGCCACCATCTGGTGGGACTTGTTCTCCATATAGACCTTGGCAATCACGGTAATCTGTTCTTCCGGCAAGTGGCTCAGAGACTCCCGGATGCGTCGTTCGGACATCAAACGGTGCAAAGAGGTGACTGGCTCATCCTCGTTTTCGCCGGGGATTTGCCAAAGATCTTCGGTTTCCACCGGCATCTCGGCACTGGTGCGCTTCATCTTTCGCAACATATCGATGCGCTGGTTCCGCGCGATGGTGAAGATCCATGTTGAGGCCGCGGCCTTGCGCCAGTCATACAGGCAGGAGCGCCGCCATATGGACACGAAGACCTCTTGCACCAGCTCTTCAGCGTGACTGGCCAGGCCATTTGCCATGGCGTAATACTTGATCTGCGGGCCAAAATGCTCGAACAGCGCATGATAGGCCTGGCAATCCTGGTGTTTGCCCACCTTGTCCAGCATCTGGCTCCAGGGATCCTTGCGGCCCTCGGGGCGAGCGGACTGCCGCTCCAGTGTTGTCACCGGACGCTCCTTGACTGTTGCATGATTTGAGCATGTTCTGGACATTATTCTATGCACTCGTCTCGGGTTTGTCAGTTCCGTGATATACGAGCTGACCCTCGTTGCGGATCAGCCGTTTTCTTCAGAACTGTCGGGACAAGCACCTATGGCCAGGGTGCGGCGTTATTCTTCCAGGTAGGTGTAGCCGTCAAGTCCGCCTTTCAGTTCATTGAACAATCGGGTTTGTTCATCAGCGGGGAGGCTGCTGGCGCGGAACTGATGCTGGTAGGACTTGAGCAGGGCCTCAGGTTCGAAGTTCACGTAACGAAGCACCTTGGCGACGGTATCTCCGGTGGTGGCGTCACTGACGGTGTATCCCTCGGCGCCATTGCCATGGACATCGACGGAATGAGTGTCTCCAAACAGGTTATGCATATCGCCCAGGATTTCCTGGTAGGCGCCGGTCATGAAGAACCCCATCAACAGAGGTTCGCCAGGTTTGTTCTCCGGCAGTGGCAAAGTGGTCTCGACACCCTGACCATCCACGTAGCGATCGATCCGGCCATCGGAGTCACAGGTGATGTCCTGAATCACTGCGCGACGTTGCAAGGGCCGGTCCAGTCCATTGATGGGCATGACCGGGAAAATCTGATCAATGCCCCAGACATCCGGCAGTGACTGAAACAGGGAAAAGTTCACGAACAGCTTCTCGGCGAGCTTTTCGTTCAGTTCGTCGATGATCTCGCGGTGCGCCCGGTTGGCACTGTCCAGTTGGGATCTCAGCAGCCGGCAGCTGCAGGTATACAGCGTCTCGGCGTTCGCTCGTTCGTCAAGGGACAGCAGGCCGTGGGCAAACTGGGCGTGAACATCGGCCATGGCGTGGAGTACATCATGGTAGATTTCCGCCAGTGAACGGGGTGAGCCTTCATCGTTGAGGCTCTGCAGATCGCGCCACAGATCCTGCAGCGGTGCGGCGGCGTCGGCCCCGGGCTGAGTTGGCACGCGGGCGTCGGGGATTTCCTGGTCAATCACGTTGGTGACCAGCACGGAGTGATGGGCCGTTAACGCCCGGCCGGATTCGCTGATCAGATCCGGGTGGGGGATGCCGGCGCGGTCGCATTCCGCCTGCAGGATATGGACAACATTGTAGGCATACTCGTGGACGCTGTAGTTCATGGAGCAACTGCTGCGCGAGCGCGTGCCCTCGTAATCCACACTCAGACCGCCTCCGATATCCACGGTGCCCACGGGAGCGCCCATCTTGCGCAATTCGCTGTAGAATCGCGCACTCTCCCTGAGGCCGGTCTGGATGTCGCGAATGTTGGCGATCTGGGATCCCAGGTGGAAATGCAGGAGTTGCAGGGCATCCAGTGCGTCCGCCTCGCGGAGGGTCGCCACCACATCCAGTACCTGGCTGGCGGACAGGCCAAATTTGGATTTTTCGCCCCCGGTATTCTGCCAATTGCCCTTGCCGATGGTGGCCAGGCGGGCGCGTACACCAATCAGCGGCGAAACACCGAGGTTTCGTGATTCCTCCAGAATGAGAGGCAGCTCGGATTGTTTTTCCACCACAATGAAAACCCGGTGCCCCAGTTTCTGACCGATCAGTGCGAGGCGGACGTACTCGCGATCCTTGTAGCCGTTACAGACAATCACCGATCCTGGCTGGCGTGACATTGCCAATACGGCCATCAGCTCTGGTTTGCTGCCCGCTTCCAGGCCGATCTGGTTGTTGCTTGCGGCCGGCTCGGCCCTCAGCAGTTCCTCCACTACGCGACGCTGCTGGTTGACCTTGATCGGGTACACCGCGGTGTATTGCCCCTGGTAGCCGTGTTCCGACGCGACTTTGTTGAACGCGCCGCACAGCTTGTTCACCCGGTCGTGGAGAATGTCGGTAAAACGGATCAGTACTGGCAGCTGGATACCCCGCGCAGTCAGGGTGCGGGTCAGTTCCGGGAGGTTGATGCCGTCGCCTGTAGCGTCACCGTGGCCCCGGTCTGGCCGTATGAGTACTTCTCCACGATCATTCACGTCGATATAGCCATCGCTCCAGTGGGCGATGTTGTACACCTGATGGGCGGCGCTTCTGGTGGCTTGGGTCATTGCGGTCATCCTGTACAGAATCCGGGCCGGGCACATGCCGGCGTATGGTCGCCATTGTAGGGATTACGCAGCCGCGCTAAAAGAACCGCCTGTGGAAAATACGTGGATGGTCATGAGCTATAGTGCTTTAGCTGAAGGCCCGGCACACCTACAATACCTGCAATATGACTTTGGCTCTCCGAGCAACACGAGGAACTCACCATGACGGCATTGAACGAAAACTGGTTTACCGAGGTATTCCAGGACCAGGGAACGGCATTTTCCCTGCAGGTTAAGAAAAAACTGCACGAGGAGCAGAGCAAATTCCAGAAGCTGGAGATCTACGAGACCGAAACGTTCGGAAACCTCATGGTTCTTGATGGCTGCGTGATGCTGACCACCCGGGACAACTTTCTCTACCACGAGATGATGACCCACCCGGCGCTGTTTACTCACCGTGACCCGAAAAAAGTGGTGATCGTGGGTGGCGGTGACTGCGGCACGCTGAAGGAGGTGCTGAAGCACCCGGGCGTTGAGGAAGCCTGGCAGGTAGAGATTGATGAACGGGTGACCCGGCTGTCAGAGAAGTATTTCCCGGAACTCTGTGAATCCAACGACGACCCTCGCGCCAACTTCTTCTTTGGCGATGGTGTTGAGTGGATGCGGGATGTGGAGCCCAACAGCATCGACGTGATTATTATCGACAGCACCGATCCCGTGGGCGCCGCGGAGGGGCTGTTTGCCCTCGATTTCTACCGTGACGCCATGCTGGCCCTTCGTGATGGCGGCATCCTGGTCCAGCAGAGCGAATCGCCACTGCTGCATACCGATACCATCATCAAGACGATGCATGAAGATATGGAGAAGGCCGGATTTGATCACATCCAGACACTGCCATTCCCGCAGCCGGTCTACCCGACCGGTTGGTGGAGCTGCACCATGGCGGGGAAAGAAAAGCCGGTGCAATACTTCCGTGAGGAGGATGCCGATCAGCGGCCCTTTGTGACCCGTTATTACAATGTAGGCACGCATCATGGGGCCCTGGCGATGCCGCAGTTCATGGTAGATGCGCTGGAGGATCGCGTTGTTCCCGGCGAGGGCTGATGGTTTTCGCATTCCTGCGAATCTTGGCTAAACTGCAAAAGTGATCAGTAATTGATCGACGTTAACCGTTCGGTTGTAGCTGGAGAGCAGGATATGGATGTTAGAAAAGGTGAGCAGGAGCGAAACTGGTTTCGCAGTGATCGGTTTACCACGGTCAATGGCCAGTGGTTCTTTCAGACCCGGGAGGGCTCGTTTGAAGGGCCGTTCGACAATGTGAATGAGGCGCAGATGGAGCTGCTGCTTTATTTGCGCCACTCGGAAGACGACATCTTCCGCAATGCGATTTGACCTCAGATTGGCTGATAAACAAAAGGGGCGCTCTACGGAGCGCCCCTTTTGCATTGCATTGTCGGCAGTCTTTATTTGCTGCTGACAAACTCCGGATAGGCTTCCATACCACACTCGGACAGGTCGACCCCTTCGTATTCGTCTTCGTCGCTGACCCGCAGGCCAACCACGGCCTTGATGACGCCCCACACGATCAGGCTGGCAACGAACACCCAGACGAAGATGGTGATGGCGCCGACAATCTGGCCGATGAAGCTGGAGCCGTCGTTGGTGACCGGCACCAGCAGCAGGCCGAGCAGACCACACACGCCGTGTACCGAGATCGCGCCGACCGGATCGTCAATCCGCAGCTTATCCATGGTGACGATGCTCAGTACGACCAGTACGCCGCCGAAGCCGCCAAACAGGGTTGCGGTCAGGGCGCTGGGAGTGGAAGGCTCGGCAGTGATAACCACCAGGCCGGCCAGGGCGCCGTTCAGCAGCATGGTCAGGTCGGCCTTGCCAAACATCAGGCGTGCGGTGATCAGCGCAGCGATGGCGCCACCAGCGGCTGCGGCATTGGTGTTCAGGAACACCATGGCGACGGAGTGGGCGCTGGCAATATCGCCAAGCTTCAGTACTGAGCCGCCGTTAAAGCCGAACCAGCCCATCCACAGGATGAACGTACCGAGGGTGGCCAGTGGCAGATTGGCGCCCGGGAAAGCGCGGATCTCGCCGTTCGGGCCGTACTTGCCTTTACGGGCACCCAGCAGCAGAACACCTGCCAGAGCGGCGGCGGCACCGGCCATGTGAACAATGCCGGAACCGGCGAAATCGCTGAAGCCCAGATCGGCCAGACTGTACATGCCGAATACGGAAGCGCCGCCCCAGGTCCAGGCGCCTTCCATCGGGTAGATGAAGCCAGTCATCACAACCGCAAAGAACAGGAATGCCCAGAGCTTCATGCGCTCGGCCACGGCACCGGATACGATGGACATGGCGGTCGCAACGAACACAACCTGGAAGAAGAAGTCAGACGCGCCAGAGTAGATGGAGCCGCCTTCGAAGCCGTCTTCACGGCCAGCGTAGTCACCAAGGACACCGGCCACGTCAACGTCGCCCATGCCGGTGAGGAAGATATTGCCGCCATACATGATCGCGTAACCGCAAATCAGGTACATGGTGCAGGCCACTGCGAACAGGGCCACGTTCTTGGTCAGGATTTCCGTGGTGTTCTTGGCGCGTACCAAGCCGGCTTCCAGCATGGCAAAGCCAGCGGCCATCCACATAACTAATGCGCCGCACACCAGAAAATAAAACGTATCTATAGCATACTGCAGGTGAAAGATATTGCTTTCCATTTGAAGCCCTCCGCACGAGGCTTTTCAGGTTATAAGTTTTTTGCGTTGGCTATCGGAATTCAGGCTGTTATCAGACCGCTTCTTCGCCGGTTTCACCGGTCCGGATACGGATCGCCTGTTCGAGTTCTGTCACGAAGATCTTGCCGTCACCGATCTTGCCGGTGTTGGCAGCCTTGGTGATCGACTCAATAACCTGGTCCAGCAGGTTGTCACCGATGGCGACTTCAACCTTGACCTTGGGCAGGAAGTCCACCACGTATTCCGCGCCACGATAGAGTTCTGTGTGGCCTTTCTGCCGCCCGAAGCCTTTCACTTCGGTGACGGTTACGCCTTGCACGCCAATCTCGGATAGTGCCTCACGGACATCATCCAATTTGAAAGGCTTGATGATCGCTGTCACAAGTTTCATTGCTTTCTCCTTGGTAAAGCCGTCCCAACAGTGAGGGCCCATTGGCCGTTTGTGTTGAGGTCGGGATGCTGCCACCTCGCACACCAATTGTGCGGATTGCGTACGAGGTTTATTGCATCGGGTGTGCCAACGCAAAAAAGTTTCATAATTTCATGTTGTTAGAAATATTGCGCTCCAGTTTGGAACATTGTGCTGCACCAAAAAAGAGCACTGGTTCTCACGGCGAGCCAATTTGGCGCACCGTGCAAACCGTCCAGCGGCGCTATTATACTGCGGACAGGGCACAGTATGGCAGGGCCGGCGATGTGTTACACTCCCGCAACTCCGTTCCGGGTGACTGATCGTCGGTTAGCGCCGGAACCCGTCGATGCCAGAGAGGTGATGTTGTGAAAGGTCCGCAGGATTTCTTGACCCAGCTCCAGGGCCAGTTTGGCCAGTTCGTGCCCGATATGGCCCGTGCGGCCCGGGAAGATTTCGAAACCCAGGCGAGGGCAACGGTGATGTCGGTGCTTTCCCGCCTTGAGCTGGTGACCCGTGAAGAGTTTGATGCCCAGCAGGCGGTGTTGATGAAAACCCGTGAAAAGGTGGAGGCGCTTGAGAAGCGCGTGGCGGCACTGGAAAGCAAGCTGCCAGAAAGCTGAATTTGCCCCGGGATGGGCCTGCGTGCCCATCCATTGAACACCGAATGAATCTGACCACGGAAGGTCGTTATGTTAGCTATTGTTCATTCCCGCGCCAGTATTGGCGTGTCCGCACCTGCAGTAACCGTTGAAGTGCACCTGTCCGGCGGATTGCCGGCCCTGTCCATTGTCGGGCTTCCGGAGACCGGGGTTCGGGAAAGCAAAGAGCGGGTCCGCAGTGCCCTGCTGAATGCTGGCTTCGAGTTCCCCGCTCGTCGTATCACCATCAATCTTGCCCCCGCCGACCTGCCGAAAGAAGGTGGCCGCTTCGACCTGCCGATTGCCCTGGGCATTCTTGCGGCTTCCGGCCAGATACCCCCCGAAAGCCTGACTTCCTGCGAGTTCGTCGGGGAGCTGTCGCTGGATGGGGCATTGCGCCCCCTTAAAGGCGTGCTGCCGGCCGTACTGGCAGCACGAGAGGACGGCCGGCGATTGCTGGTGCCGCAGGCGAATGCCTCCGAGGCGGCCCTGGCAAGCCAGGACGATGTGCTCTCCGCGGCCCATATCCTGACCGTGTGTGAGCATTTGTGTGGCAGGGCAACGCTGGTGCCGGTTCCGCCGGCGTCCCTGGATGAGGGCGCCGTCGCCGGGCCGGATCTGGCGGATGTCAGGGGGCAGAGTGTGCCAAGACGTGCGCTGGAAGTGGCGGCCGCAGGCGCTCATAACCTGCTTTTCTTCGGTCCGCCAGGCACCGGGAAAAGCATGCTGGCCAGCCGGTTGCCCGGTATCCTGCCGCCACTGACCACAGGGGCCGCGCTGGAGGTGGCCAGCGTCCACTCGATTGCCGGGTTGCCGGTACGGGATGGCTATTGGCGGCAACCACCGTTTCGTTCGCCCCACCACACCGCATCCGCCGTCGCCATGGTGGGGGGTGGCAGCAGCCCCCGCCCGGGAGAGATCTCCCTGGCCCATCGCGGCGTACTCTTCCTCGATGAGTTACCGGAGTTCGGGCGGCAAGTGCTGGAGGTATTGCGGGAACCCATGGAGAGCGGGGAAATCTCCATCAGCCGCGCGGCGCGGCAGGTGAGCTTTCCCGCCCGCTTCCAGGTGGTGGGGGCAATGAATCCCTGCCCCTGCGGCTACAACGGTCACCCGACCATCGAATGCCAGTGTACGCCTCAACAGGTCATACGCTACCGGGGCAAGGTCTCCGGTCCGTTACTGGATCGCTTTGACCTGCATGTGGAAGTGCCGGTTCAGGGCGGAGACGTGCTGATGCAGAAACAGGCGGATGGCGAATCCAGTGAGGTTGTCAGGGCAAGGGTGGCCCGGGCCCGGGAGCGTCAGCTGCAACGGGGCACGATCAATGCCGGCCTTGCTGGTAATGAACTGCACCGCCACTGCCGCCTCGATCGCGGTGGCGAAGCCCTGTTGTCGGACGCCATGGAAAAGCTTGGGCTCTCGGCGCGGGCACTGCACCGGATTCTACGAGTAGCGCGAACGCTGGCGGATCTTGATGGGGTCGATACCATTGGCAATGGCCATCTGGTGGAAGCGCTTGGGTATCGCAAGCTGGACCGGCAGCAATCACGAAATTCGGTTGTGTCGGCCTGAAACGATCCACTCTGGTAAACTGTGCGGTAATTTCTTCAGAACCAGAATCCGCTTCCTGCGGTTGAGGACTCCAGATGACCGATGAAAAAGATCTGTCCAACGATTCTCCGGTAACGACGCGCCGGGGTATTCGCAGTTTCGTGTTGCGCCAGGGCCGGATGACCGAGGGCCAGAAAAAGGCGTACGAACGTAGCTGGCCAGTCTACGGATTAACCCGCGAACACGGCATGATTGATCCGCGCCAGGTATTCGGGCGCGATGCCATGCTCAACGTGGAAATTGGCTTCGGTATGGGCAAGTCCCTCGCTGATATGGCGGAGGCCGCACCCGAGCAGGATTTCATTGGCGTGGAAGTGCATTTGCCCGGTGTCGGTGCGCTGTTGAAAGAAGTGGAAGATCGCAAGCTCGAGAATGTGCGGGTGTACTCCATTGACGCCAACGATGTCATTGATCTGTGCCTGCCCGATGCCTGTCTTGATCGGGTCATGGTGTTTTTCCCCGACCCCTGGCACAAGAAGCGTCACCATAAGCGACGCCTGATTCAGCATGACTTTGTTCAGCGCATTCGCCACAAACTGCGGGTTGGCGGTGTGTTGCACCTGGCAACGGACTGGGAGAACTACGCCGAACACATGATGGAGGTTATGAGTGAGGCGGAAGGGTTCGCCAATGCCCAGGAGCCGGGTCAATTCTCACCACGCCCGGATGACCGCCCCATCACCAAGTTCGAGAAACGTGGTGAACGCCTTGGTCACGGGGTCTGGGACCTGCTTTTCCATCGCACCAACTGACGTCGAATCCTCAGGCGTCACCCGTGAGCGAGTGGGTGGCGTCTGGCGGCGCGGATAATCACCAGTCCCGCGATCCCCAGCATCAGTCCGGTGAACTTGATCAGTGCACAGAGGGTCGCCGACAGGCTGATGGTATCGGTTGGCGGGTTCAGGTTGTTCAACAGCAGAATATTTTCCAGTCCATCGCTGGCGCCGGCGGTGACAAACAATGCCTTGACCCACCGTGCCACATTACGCTCCCGCACTCCGGGGCGATCCCGCATGATCAGGTTGGTTACCATCAACAGCGTGATGACGTAGGCGGGGATGAGCAGGAAGTCCAGCCACAGGGAAAGGTGTGCCCAGAACATGGCGTCGCCGCGCCAGCTACGCAAAATGGCCATGGAGTGATCGGCGGTGGCGGCGAGCTGGAAGCTGACGATGCCCTGGGGCGCCGAGCCGGTTTGCAGGGGCTGGTTGATAGCCAGCAGGGCTACCAGCAGCGTAACGGTGACGACCAGGCCCAGTTTCAGTTTTTTGGGCAAGGATCGGATGATGCTCGGAATGTCCATTACAAAAAACGCTCCAGCAAGCTGTTCAGATACCTCTGACCAAGCTCGGTGGCTTTGATCCGGTCAGGGGTCAGCAGGTTTTCTTTTCTTAACTGTTCAAGTTTTACCGCAACCGTGCTCAGGGGTAAACCTGTTCGTGCACTAAATAACTGGTCGTCCACGCCTTCGGTCAGTCGCAGAGCGTTCATCAGGAATTCCAGTGGCAATTCGCTGGTTTCGATGGTCTCGCTGCCGGCGGTGCGACTGCCGATACGGTTCAGGTAAGCCGACGGTTGCCGGGTTTTCCAATATCGCGACTGTTGCCCGGGGCTGGTGATCTTGCCATGTGCGCCGGCGCCTAGCGCCAGATAGTCGCCAAAGGTCCAGTAGTTCAGGTTGTGGCGGGAAGCCATGCCGGGGCGGGACCAGGCGGACACCTCATAATCGGTGTAACCATGGCGTCGCAGGTAGTCTCCGCCTTTCTCGTAGATGTCCCATAAACGATCGTCATCCGGCAGTACTGGTGGGCGGCTGTAGAACTCGGTATTGGGTTCCAGGGTCAGCTGGTACCAGGAAACGTGGGGCGGCTCCCAGGCCAGGGCGGCTTCGAGATCCGCAATGGCATTTTCCGGTGTTTGCCCCGGCAGCCCGTGCATCAGGTCCAGGTTGAAGTTGTCAAAGCCTGCCTGTTTGGCGGCCCTGATTGCGTCGTGGGCAGCCCGGTCATCGTGAATGCGCCCCAGAACTTTCAGGTGCTCCGGGTTGAAGCTCTGGATGCCCAGGGACAGTCGGTTAATGCCGGCATCGCGGAACCCTTCAAACCTTGCCTGTTCCACGGTCCCGGGGTTGGCCTCCAGGGTGATTTCGGCATCGGGGCTGAAGTCCAGGCGCTGCCTCAGGCCCCGGAAAAGATTCTGGTAGAAGGCCGCTGACATCAGTGAAGGCGTGCCGCCGCCGATAAAAACGGTCTCGATACGACGCCCTCCGGTCAGGGCGAGATCCTGATCCAGGTCTTCCAGCAGGGCGTTCAGGTAACGGTCTTCCGGAATGTCCCCCTGCAGGGCGTGGGAGTTGAAGTCGCAGTAGGGGCACTTGCGAACGCACCAGGGTACGTGGATATACAGGCTCAGAGGCGGAAGGGTGACATCCGCCTCGGTGGAGGCGGATGTCACGGAGTGTCCGCCCTGGCCTTTAGCTGTTCAAGCAGCTGGGCCAGCGCGCGGCCGCGATGGCTGATGCGGCCTTTCTGTTCGCGGCTGAGTTCCGCGGCGCTGCAGTGGGTCTCTGGAACCAGGAAAACCGGGTCGTAGCCAAAACCACCTTCGCCGCGGATGTCCCTCAGAATAAGCCCGGGCCAGCGACCATGACAGATGATGGGCGTGGGGTCATCGGCGTGGCGAAGATACACCAGAACGCAGTGGAACTGGGCGCCCCGCTGGTCATCCGGAACCGAAGGCATGGCATCTAGCAGGGCGCGCACGTTGTCGGCGTCACTGGCATTTTCGCCGGCGTAGCGGGCCGAGCGGACACCGGGTGCACCGCCAAGGGCGTCGACCGCAAGCCCGGAATCGTCCGCCAGTGCCGGCAGCCCGGTTTCCCGGGCGGCGTGGCGGGCCTTGAGGATGGCGTTCTCGACAAAGGTGACGGCGGGCTCCTCGGCCTCGCTGACGCCAAGCTCGCCTTGTGCCACGGGTTGCACGCCAAGCGGGCTCAGCAGACTGGTAAGCTCCGCGATTTTGCCTTTGTTGTTGCTGGCAATGACCAGCTGTGTGTTGGTTTCAGTCATCAGTCGTTGAACAGTGTTTGGGCAAATCGGATGGGAAGATCCTGGCCGGCGCCACTGGGGCGGGCAGTGATCTGGAAGGTCATCAACTCCGCAGAACGGTACTGGTATTCTGCGATGAAATAGACGGCGTCGCCCTCCTGTATGCGACGGAACGCCAGGAACTTCGGTTGCTGGACGTCATTCAGCGCTTTGCCTTCGACCTGTCCGGAAACCGTTTGCAGCGCTCCGTTTTCCCCTTCCTGCATAATCGCGATATTGACGATGCCAATGCTCTGGCTGCGATTGAGGTTGTTGGCCCTGGCCACTTCGGGATCCAGGAATGTGCTCGGAAAGACACTGTAATGCACCTGGTACTCACCAAAGTCCTTGGAGCCGGCGGCATGGGCCATTGAACTGATCAGGGTAAGGCAGATCAGCGCGGCAGCCTGCCAGATTCGGGAACTCAGCATGATGTTTCCTCCCGTGTAATACGGTATATGGCGATCTCTCCCAGCATATTGGGCCAGAGGCGGGCCAGCCAGCTATTCTGGTGCTGTCCATCCACCACCCGCCGACTCTTGATGCGGATGCTCTTCTGGCGGCACAGGGCTTCGAAATCATGGAACGTGCACAGCCTTATGTTGGGCGTGTTGTACCACTTGTACGGCAATGCCTCCGATTCCGGCATGCGCCCTTTCAGGGTCAGCCCCCATCGCAGGCGCCAGTGGGCAAAGTTGGGAAAGGTGACAATGCCTTCCCGGCCCACCCTGAGCATTTCATCCAGCACCATGTCCGGTCGCCTTACGGCCTGCAGGGCCTGGGTCATCAGGACGGTGTCGAAGGTGCGGTCGTCGAAGTTACCCAGTCCCTGGGTATCCAGATTCTGTTCGATCACCGAAACGCCACGGCTCATGCAGGTGGTGATGTGGTCCGGGTTGATCTCCAGGCCAAAGCCGGTGGCGCCGCGTTCACGCTGCAGGAAGTCCAGCAGGGTGCCGTCACCGCAGCCCAGGTCGAGCACCCGGTTGCCGGGTTTGACCCATTGCTGAATGATTTCCAGGTCTGGTCTCATGCGCCCACCTCCCGTGCGACACGATCCATGTAGGCAGTGAAGATATCAGTGTACCTCGGCGTGGGAATCAGGAAGGCATCGTGCCCCCAGGGCGCGTCGATTTCCGCGTAACTCACCCGCTTCCTTGCCGCGATCATGGCGTTGACGATTTCTTCGGAGCGGGCCGGGGTAAAGCGCCAGTCGGTGCTGAAGGACAATACCAGGTATTCACAGTTGGAGGGCGCCAGCGCCTTGGACAAGTCTCCGCCATACTCGTACGCCGGGTCGAAATAATCGAGTGCGCGGGTCATCAGCAGGTAGGTGTTGGCATCGAACATCTCAGAGAAACGTTCGCCCTGATAGCGCAGGTAACTTTCCACCTGGAATTCGGCGTCATAGCCGAACTTGTAGGCCTGATCCCGCAATTCACGGCCGAATTTTTCACCCATGGAGGCATCGGACAGGTAGGTGATGTGGCCCACCATCCGGGCCAGCATCAGGCCGCGGCGAGGTACGGTATCGAAATCCTGGTAACGGCCATCGTGAAACTCACGGTCTGAGGTGATGGCCTGCCGCGCCACTTCGTTGAAGGCGATATTCTGGGCCGTCAGGCGGGGAGTGGAGGCAATTACCACCGAATGACGCAGCCGGTCGGGGTAATCGAGGCTCCACTGCAGTGCCTGCATGCCACCAAGGGAACCGCCCACGACAGCGGCCCAGCATTCGATGCCGAGCCGGTCCGCGAGCAGGGCCTGACTCTGTACCCAGTCGCTGACGGTAATCACCGGGAAATCCGGTCCGTAGGGCTGGCCCGTCTTCGGATTGACGCTGTTGGGGCCGGTGCTGCCATGGCAGCCTCCGAGGTTGTTCAGGCTGACCACGAAGAAACGGTTGGTATCAATGGGTTTGTCCGGGCCAATGCAGGCGTCCCACCAGCCGGGCTTGCGCTCATCCATGGAGTGATAGCCAGCGGCGTGGTGGTGACCGCTCAGGGCGTGACAGATCAGTACGGCATTGCTGGCATCGGCATTGAGAGTGCCGTAGGTCTCGATCACCAGATCGTAACTATCCAGCGTTTGTCCACACGCCAGCGTAATGGGCGCGTCGAAATGTAGTGTCTGCGGGGTGACTATCCCGACAGAATCCGTTGGCAGGGAATCGGGCATCGGCGCGACAGGTTCCTGGTTCAGTCAGTAAAAGTCTGGAACAACGCGGGGAGAGCGGTTGCCAGCCCAGCAGTTTAAAGGCCGGTCCTCGTGGCTGCAACCGCAGGATGATCGGGCGCCTCAGACAGCGCCCGATATGTTCACAACCTTTTGCTGAATCAGTGTGGGGGCGGGTTTGCGAATCTGTCGGTGCATGGCGTCCGCCAGTTCCAGCTGCCGGCGCAGGTCCGCGATCGTGTTCTGCAGGCGCTCCCGTTCGGCACGGCTGTCGCGGTCACTGCGGACCATGTCCTTGAGGCGACGGATCTGGTGCTCCAGCAGCTGCTTCTGCTCCATCGAGTACTGCATGATCGGTAGCAGGGCTTCGGAGGGCCAGCGCTCCACGTCGGCCTGAGCCCGCTGGTGCAGGGTGCGGGCTTCATTGACCATGACGTTGAAGAAGCGTCTGACCAGCACGGATTGTTCGGTCAGCAGGTTTTTGGGATTGACGCGGAAGCGCCTGGCTTTCTTACGCAATTCCCTGACTGCGATCACATGCCGACCGGAGCGCAGGGGGATGGGCTCAAGGTGGCGTGCGCGGGTGTCCTCGTTATAACGCCGATAGATGGCGCCGACCATTTTCTCCGCCAGGTGGCCTTCGCTCATCAGGTTGTTCAGGTCACTTTCCAGTAACTCGAAGAAGTGATCCATGCCACGGTTCATACCGGCTGTCGTCCAGCTTTTCGACATCGACTGGCGGACTTTTTCCGCATGGCCCTCAAAGCGCTTCTGGTTGACCAGTTTTTTCAGCATGTCGCCCTGGGAGTCCATAAGCCGGCGGCTGGAGCGCAGGGTGATAAGCTTCTTGTAATAGAACTCGTAGTCTCTTTGTGCCCGATCGGCCAGGCGGCGTAACGCTTCCTTGTCCATGGTGGCGCCGGAGCAGGCTTCCAGCTCCTCCCCGAGGGCATCAAGCCGGGTCTGCATGGCGGCCTGACTGTTCTGGAGCATGCCCAGCAGATCATTGATCAGGCTCTGGGTGATCAGCTCTTCCTTGTGCATCAGAATACGTCTGATGATCAGTTGTTCAAGCTGTCCGAGATTGGAGCGTTCAAACAGGTCGCTGTTCTGCCTGACGCGGGCTGTAAGGCCCTGCTTGGCGGAGAGCGGGATCACGTCATTGTTGTGAATGCCCAGGTGGTCCGCGGTGTAGTTGCGGACGCGGTCAATGGCTTCACGGGTGTGGTGTTCGCCCTGAAGATCGTCCCAAAGCACGTCAATCTTGTTGAGTACCGCGAACCGACCGGCTCGGTGATCGGCGTGTTCGGTGTCGATGTGCTCCTTCCAGATGGTCATATCGCTGGCGGTAACGCCGGTGTCGGCGCTGAGCAGGAAGACCACTGCATGGGCCCGGGGCAGCATACTGATCGTCAGTTCCGGTTCCGACCCCAGAGCATTCAGGCCGGGTGTGTCGAGAATGCGCAGGCCGCGTTCAAACAGCGGGTGGCGGATGCTGATCTGGGCATTGCGCCAGGCAGGGACCAGGACATTGCCGGGGTGATTGCGATCATGCTCCAGCATGTCTTCGTCGAATCCCAGGTTGCGGGCTTCATTGGGTGTCACGCTTTTGACCCGGGCCACTTCCGCCAGCACTTCCCGCATCACTTCGGGGTTGCGTTCGTCCAGATCATGCTTGACCCAGCGTTCCGGCTGCTTGCGCAGCTGATGCAGGGACAGCTCCCCGGTGCGGGTTTCGATGGGAAGCAACAGCAGGTAATTGGCATTGGCCGTGCGATCGAAGAACAGCTCCGTCGGGCACATGGTGGTGCGTCCGGCCTGGGATGGCAGCATGCGCTGGCCATACTCGGAGAAGAACAGGGCATTGATCAGTTCGGTTTTGCCACGGGAGTATTCCCCGACAAAAGCAATGGTCAGCTCGTCTTCGATCAATAATTCCAGGCCATGCCGGATACGGCGGCTCACATCCTCTGAGAACAGGTCGTTGTCCTGCAACCACAAGCGGTAACGGCCGATCTGGCGGATCAGTTCCTTTTTCCAGTTGTGGTAGGCCTCTACCTGCTGCGACAGAGTTCCTTGTTTTTTCATCGGAATTTCCTTCTGCGCGACTTCCGGGTAACGGTGTTGGTGCACGGGTTAATGGCGAACTATAGGCAATGTTATCCCAACTGTTGTGGGTTTCTTTGGGCGTGAAAACAGGTGTGTATAGCAGAGCGGCATGTGTTGGTCAAAAAAAGCCGCCGAATCAGTAGGATGAGTCGGCGGCCCGGATGCGATGCTTTGTGTAGAGAACTGTAACGAAGTGTATATTCGGGACGCGGTTTACATTCCGGCGAGGGCGCCCATGCCCGCGGCGATCTTCATGTGGTTAATGACCACTGATATCACGTTCAGCAGCAGGAACACGACAATGGGGGACAGGTCCAGGCCGCCCATGGACGGTATCACGTTACGGACCGGGCGCATGACCGGCTCTGTAATCTGCGCCACCAGCTGAATCGCGGGATGATGGCTGCCCGGAGCAATCCAGCTGACGACCACCACGGCAATGACTGACCAGAAGTAGATCTTGACCACCAGATCAAGCACGTTCAGGGCGGCCCATACGAGCAAGGTGAGCGGGTTGATGCTCGGCATGCCGCCGTTCAGTGTCACCAGGATCAGCAGAAACGCGATGGCCTGGATGACGATCGCCAGCACCAGTGCGGCGCCATCAATGCCGCCCCAGCCCGGGATGACACGTCGGAGGGGACGAAGCAGCGGGTTGGTGGCTTTCACCACAAACTGGGAAATGGGGTTGTAGAAATCCGCTCTCGCCAGCTGCAGTAAAAAGCGCAGCAGGACAATCGTCATGTAAAACGTTGAGGCGATGAGCAGGATGGTGATCAGAATGTCAGCCAGCATGAAGCCTTGTCTCCGTTATTGGTTAGCCAGTTCTTTGGCCATTTCTTCAGAGCGTGAGAAAGCGGCGGAATAGGCTTTCTTGACCAGATCCCGCAGGCCGCCATCCTCAAAGGTATGGATCGCGCGTTCTGTGGTGCCGCCGGGGGACATGACGTTGCGCTTCAGTTGGGCGGGATCATGTTCGCTGCGACCGGCCATTTCCGCGGCGCCAGCCATGGTCTGGATCGCCAGCTGACGGGCGGTCTCCGGGGCAATGCCGGCTGCCGTGGCGGCTTCTTCCAGGGCTTCGAGCATCAGGAAAAAGTAGGCAGGACCGCTGCCCGAGAGGGCGGTGACGGCGTGCAGCAGGGATTCCTCATCAACCCAGAGGGCGGAACCGATGCTGTTGAAGACGGTTTCGACCGTCTGCTTCTGTTTGTCGCTGACCTGATCGTTGGCAAACAGCCCGGCAGCGCCCTTGCCAACCAGGGACGGAGTGTTGGGCATGACCCGCGCCAGCGGCAGGCCGCCGCCAAGCCACTCGTCGAGCGTACCGGCTTCCAGACCGGCGGCAATGGACACCATCAATGGTCGCGTGTTCTGCACCACCGGGGCGATATCGCGGCAGACATCCGCCATGACCTGGGGTTTCACCGCCAGAATCACCATGTCGGCCTGCTGTGCGCAGTAGCGGTTGTCCGTGGTCACACTGACACCGAAACGCTTGCGAATGGATTGCAGGTGACTGTCGTCGGGAGCGCTGACCCAGATATCGGCTCCTTTGAAGCCGTTGTCCAGCATACCGCCAATGATGGCGCTGGCCATGTTGCCTGCCCCGATAAACGAAATGGTTGGTGATGTGCTCAAAGTTCACTCCACAAGTTGATCTGTTATTGATCCGGCCCCGATGATAACAGGAACTGAACGATTCAGCTCTTTGCTGCCCGTTCGCCGAAGAGGGCCGTGCCAACGCGGACCCAGGTTGCCCCTTCCCCTATGGCTGTTTCCATATCCCCGGACATGCCCATGGAAAGTGTGTCCAGAGGGCCTGCTTCAGGATGATCCTGGCGCAGGGCTTTTAAGGCGTTGGCCAGGCTGCGGAAACTGGTCCGCAGCTGCGACTCTGGCTGGTCGGGATCTGGGATCGCCATCAGCCCGCGCAGTGAGAGGCGGGGCAGTTCGCCAACGGCGCTGACCAGTTCGCCCAGGTCCTCAAGGGCGCACCCGGATTTGCTCTCTTCATTATTGATATTGACCTGCAGGCAAATATTCAAGGGCGGCAGGCCGGCGTCCCGATGCTCGTTCAACCGGCGAGCAATTTTCAGGCGGTCAACGCTGTGTACCCAGGAGAAAGCCGTGGCAATCTGGCGGGTCTTGTTGGACTGGATGGGGCCGATGAAATGCCAGTCAATCCCTGGCAGATCCTCAAGCGCCTCGATCTTGTCCAGGGCCTCCTGCAGGTAGTTCTCGCCAAAGGCCATCTGGCCGGCTGCCACGGCTTCCCGGACATCGTCTGCCGAGCGGGTTTTGCTGACTGCCAACAGGTGCACAGATTCGGGAGCCCGCCCGGCCCTCAATGTTGCTTTTTGTATGCGTCGGGTTACGCTCCCGATGTTGTCTGCTATGCTGCTCATAGTGTGAATCCGCCGATTCCGGTCTGTCACTGTCTTGCTGACACGTTACCCGCAGGTTACTGAAATGCCAAGTGATCCTGAATGCGGGATCCGCACCGGAGCCGGCTTCAGACCGGGATAAAAGAAAAACGCCTTCCGAGGAAATCTATGGATATTACCGAACTGCTTGCCTTCTCGGCCAAACAGGGTGCGTCTGACTTGCACCTGTCCGCCGGATTGCCCCCGATGATTCGTGTTGATGGCGATGTGCGCCGGATCAACCTTCCGCCCATGGAGCATAAGGAAGTCCATGGGCTGATCTACGACATCATGAACGACAAGCAGCGGAAGGACTACGAAGAATTTTACGAGACCGACTTTTCCTTTGAGGTTCCCGGTGTCGCCCGTTTCCGTGTCAACGCCTTCAACCAGAACCGCGGCGCCGGTGCGGTATTCCGGACCATCCCGTCCAAGGTGCTGACCATGGAAGACCTGGGCATGGGGCAGGTCTTCAAGGACGTGTCCTCGGTTCCCCGGGGGCTGGTGCTGGTGACCGGCCCGACCGGTTCCGGTAAGTCCACAACCCTGGCGGCCATGATCGACTACATCAACGACAGCCGTTACGAGCACGTGCTCACCATCGAGGACCCGATCGAATTCGTGCACGAATCCAAGAAGTGCCTGGTCAACCAGCGGGAAGTGCATCGGGACACCCTGGGCTTCAACGAAGCGTTGCGCTCGGCGCTGCGGGAAGATCCCGACATCATCCTGGTGGGCGAATTGCGGGACCTGGAAACCATTCGCCTGGCACTGACCGCGGCGGAAACCGGCCACCTGGTATTCGGCACCCTGCACACCACCTCCGCCGCGAAGACCATCGACCGTGTGGTCGACGTGTTCCCGGCCGAGGAGAAATCCATGGTTCGTTCCATGCTGTCGGAATCCCTGCAGGCGGTCGTCTCCCAGACCCTGATGAAGAAAATGGGCGGCGGCCGGATCGCTGCCCACGAAATCATGATCGGCACATCGGCGATTCGTAACCTGATTCGGGAAGACAAGATCGCCCAGATGTACTCGTCTATTCAGACCGGCGGTTCCATTGGTATGCAGACTCTGGATCAATGCCTGGAGCGCCTGTTGCAAAAAGGCCTTATTTCCCGCGAAGCGGCAAAGGCCAAGGCAAAAATGCCAGACAATTTCTGATCTGTCTGGCAGGCACGAACAACGCTTGCGGGCGCGGATAGCTTCACCCGGTGCGCCCTTGCACCGAAGACTGACGAATAGGTAATAAATCATGGAATTCGAAAAACTGTTGCGGCTGATGGTGGAAAAAGGCGGTTCAGACCTGTTTATTACCGCCGGTGTGCCTCCCAGCATGAAGGTGAACGGCAAGGTCCTCCCGGTCACCAAGAACGCCCTGACGCCGGAGCAGACCCGGGAGTTTGTCTACGGTTCCATGAACGACAAGCAACGGGCCGAGTTCGAAGAAAGCCACGAGTGCAACTTCGCCATCAGCGCCCGGGGTATTGGCCGTTTCCGGGTGAGCGCGTTCTTCCAGCGTAATCTGTGCGGCATGGTGCTGCGCCGGATTGAAGTGAAAATCCCGCAGATTGACGACCTTGCCCTGCCGGAGGTGATCAAGGACCTGGCGATGACCAAACGGGGCCTGATCATGTTCGTGGGTGCCACCGGTACCGGTAAGTCCACCTCGCTGGCGGCCATGTTGGGACACCGTAATCGCAACAGTCGTGGCCATATTATCTCCATTGAAGACCCCATCGAATTCGTGCACCAGCACCAGGGTTGTATCGTGACCCAGCGGGAAGTGGGGATCGATACCGAAAGCTTTGAGGTTGCCCTGAAGAACACACTGCGTCAGGCGCCGGATGTGATTCTTATCGGTGAGGTGCGCACCCGTCAGACCATGGAATACTCCGTACAGTTCGCGGAAACCGGTCACCTGTGCCTGGCCACGCTGCACGCCAACAACGCCAACCAGGCGCTGGACAGGATCATCCAGTTTTTCCCGCCGGAGCAGCACAACCAGATCTGGATGGACCTGTCCCTGAACCTCAAGGCCATCGTGGCCCAGCAACTGATCCCCACGCCGGACGGTCAGGGCCGCAAGGCGGTGATCGAGGTGCTGATCAATACGCCGCTGGTGGCGGATCTGATCCGCAAGGGCGAAGTGCACAAGCTCAAGGAGCTGATGTCCAAGTCCAACGAGTCCGGTATGCAGACCTTCGATCAGGCGCTTTACAAGCTCTATGCCGAAGGTTCGATTACCTACGAGGATGCTCTGGCCCATGCGGATTCCGCCAACGACCTGCGTCTGCTGATCAAGCTGGGTACCGATGCCCAGGGCGCCGATCAGTTGTCGTCGTCCGTGGATAAGCTGTCGATTCAGGACGATTGATCAACTGGCAATCGAATTAGACTTTAGTCTGAAATGATTAGCTTAACGAACCAGTAGGGATGGCATTTGAGGCCATTGGCCCGTGATGCGTATACTCCGCCGCAAAATTAAAGGAGGAAGTATGCGCAATAACAAGTCCAATCTTTATTCTGCCATCCGTTTTGCCACTCTGACTGCCGCCGCTGCCCCTGCCAGCGTTATGGCTGGTGGTTTTGCCCTGAATGAGCAAAGCGCCAGTGCCATGGGCGTTGCCAATGCGGGTATTGCCGCCAACCCCGAGAACGCCACCACCGTACTGTTCAACCCGGCCGGCATGAGCCAGCTTTCTGGTACCAATCTGTCATTTGGTGCGGCTGTGCTGGATATTGATGCGGAAGCGAAAGATGGGGTGATTGCCCGCCGTAAAGACGGTTCTACTTTCAGTGATGGCCGTGGCGGAGATATTGCAGATCCATCTGTACTGCCCAATGTTTATATGACCCGCGAAGTGAGTGACTCCGTCGATGTGGGTTTTGGTATTCATGCTCCCTACGGCCTGGCTGCAGATTATAGCAGCGACTTTACCGGCCGCTTCTTTGCAGACAAGACCGAGCTGACCGTGATCTCCTTTACCCCTGCGATCTCCGTGAATAATGGTGAGGGGCTCTCGATGGGGGCTGGGATCAACATCATGTATGCCGAGGGGCGGCTGACGAAATCCCAGGATCTGAGCGATCAGATTGGGCCCCTTGCCACCATGATTGATGAACCGTACGCAGACATCGAAGGGGACGACGTTGGCGTGACATTCCGGGTTGGCTTCCTTTATGAGTTTTCCGAACAGACTCAGTTGGGCTTGATGGCGCAAACCGGTACTGAGTTGAAGCTTAAGGGCGATGCGGAAATCAGTAACGTGCCCCAGTTCGGTATCGTTAACGGTTCGATGGGTGTTACGGGGCAGGAGACAATCTCGGAGAAAGTTGAGGTGCCTTTGGCTATTCCTGAGAGCATCACGCTTGGTGCGCGCCACCAGCTGACTGATACGATCACTCTGCTGGCGGGGGCGACATATGCCAAATGGAGTCGCTTCGAAGAGTTGGATGTTGTCAGCCGTGAGGTGGGCGGTGAGGTTACTCAGGCGCCTTTCGAGGGGGCAATTGTCAGCCACGTTACAGAAGAATGGCAGGACACCTGGCAGTTCAACCTCGGCGGTATCTGGCAGGCGACCCCGGAGTGGGCATTTAAGGCAGGCTATGCATTCGACGAGTCACCGGTTAACGAAGACTATGTGACGGCGCGAATCCCCTCCAATGACCGCCACTGGCTGACCCTGGGCGCTCAGTGGGCCGACGAGCGCAGTGGCTGGACTGTCGACGTTGCAGCCGGCACGCTGATCTTTGACGGAAATGCCCGGGTCGATGAATTTGAATACGACCACAATGACCCGAAGGGAGACCCGGTGAATGCCAGCAACTTCAAGGGCGAGTATGAGCTCGACGCCTGGAGCGCCGGCGTCCAGGTCAGTAAGTCCTTCTAAGCAGGTTCTGCTGACAGGCTGACCGGAGCCGGTCAGCCAACCACCTGGCCACGATAGATCACCCTGGTTCGTCGTGGCCGGGTTTCCTCCTCTTCCTGACGGCTTTCCCCGCCGCCACTGTTGTCTTCCGGAATAACCTGCCCGCGGTAGGTTCGTTTTACTGCATCCGAATGCTCATCCTCCTCATCGTCAATGTTGAGCTGCGGAACCCGTTCTTTCAGTGCTTCCCAGGTACGTATCAACTGGCTGGAACGTGTTTTACGGGCGTAGTCGGCCAGCCTTTGCTCCAGGTGCTCCTCCGTGAGGTGCAGCTTGACCCCGAACTCGGTATGAATCAGTCGGCGGCACTGGTGGACCAGTTTCAGCAGGGCAGGGTCCAGTAGCCAGCTTCGTTCAGATGCCAGAGATGTCATGGTAAGGGCCTCGGAAAAGAGTTGTCACAACCTGGCTCCCGGGTGGAAATAGGAGCCGACGGTCAATAGCTTGCGAATATCGTGCCGTACAGGCGAATGCTGTTATCGGAGGGCGGCGCAGGGTGTGGGGGTGAAGGCGCGGATAAGGTGTGTACTGAAACGGGGCATCCTGATCAAGAGCGCCCCGAAATGGTGCCGATGCAGGAGGCCGGATGACTGGCCGGACATGGGCCCGGCCAGTGTCTGTCAGTGCGCCTCGTCCCAGTTGTTACCGACACCCGCTTCCACCAACAGGGGAACATCCAGGCTGGCGGCTGCGGACATGCGCGTTTCAAGACCTTTGCAGATCTTTTCCAAAGCGCTCTCCTTAACCTCCAGGATCAGCTCATCGTGTACCTGCATGATCATCCGGGCGTCGTCGGCATGGTTTTTCAGTAGCCAGGATTCCACTTCAATCATGGCCCGTTTGATGATGTCGGCGGCGGTTCCCTGCATCGGTGCGTTGATCGCCGTACGTTCAGCGGCCTGTTGCATCTGCTTGTTGCGGGCGTTGATCTCTGGCAGGTACAGGCGCCGGCCAAACAGGGTTTCCACGTAACCGTCGTCGTGGGCCTGCTTGCGGATATTGTCCATATACTTCAACACGCCGGGGTAACGCTCGAAGTAGAGGTCGATGTATTCCTGGGCCTGGTTACGACCCACATCAAGCTGGCGAGCCAGGCCAAACGCGGACATGCCGTAGATCAGGCCAAAGTTGATCGCCTTGGCGCTGCGGCGTTGATCGCCGGTTACATCGCTGACGGACACCCCGAACACTTCCGCCGCGGTTGCCTTGTGGATGTCCTCGCCTTTGTCGAAGGCGGTCAGCAGACCCTTGTCACCGGACAGGTGAGCCATGATCCGCAGTTCGATCTGGGAGTAATCCGCCGCTACCAGCTTGTAGCCCTCCGGAGCTACAAAGGCCTGGCGGATACGCCGCCCCTGTTCGCTGCGGATGGGGATGTTCTGCAGGTTGGGCTCGGACGACGACAGTCGTCCAGTGGCAGCGACCGCCTGGTGATAGGAGGTATGGATGCGCCCGGTGCGGTGATGAATCAGCTCCGGCAGGGTGTCCGTATAGGTAGACTTGAGCTTGCTCAGGCTGCGGTGCTCCAGAATCAGCCGGGGCAGGGCATGCTCGTGGGCCAGTTCCTGAAGTACCGGTTCCGCCGTGGAAGGCGCGCCTTTGGGGGTTTTCTTGATGACCGGCAGCCCCATCTTGTCGTAGAAGATGGCCTGCAGTTGTTTGGTGGAACCCAGGTTGAAGGTTTCGCCTGCTTCGTCGTGGGCCTCCTTTTCCAGCTCCGCCATTCGCTCCGCCAGTTCCTGGCTGTGCTGCTTCAGGGTGCTGGCGCTGATCATCGCGCCGCGTTGTTCCATGCGGGAAAGCACCGGAACCAGCGGCAGGTCGATGTCTTCGTAAACGGACTGGAGTTTGCCGGTTTCTGCCAGTCGGGGGCGCAATACGTGGTGCAGACGAAGGGTGATGTCCGCATCTTCCGCGGCATAGGGTCCGGCCTTTTCCAGGTCAATCTGGTTGAAGGTGAGCTGCTTCGCGCCCTTGCCGGCAATGGATTCAAACGTAATGGTCTGCTCGTCCAGGTACTGCATGGCCAGTGTGTCCATGTCGTGGCGGGACGCCACGGAATTCAGTACATAGGACTCCAGCATGGTGTCTTCGGCGATGCCTTCCAGGGTAATGCCGTGATTTGCCAGCACGTTCTTGTCGTACTTCAGGTTCTGCCCCAGCTTTCGGGTGTTCGGGTCTTCCAGCAGCGGCTTCAGCTGCGCCAGAACGTCGTCCCGGTCCAGTTGCTCCGGAGCGCCCATGTAATCGTGGCCCAGGGGCACATAGGCCGCCTCGCCGGGTTCGATGGCAAAGGAGACCCCAACAATTTCCGCATCCATATATCGCAGGCTGGTGGTCTCGGTGTCAAAGGCAAACAGGGCGGCCTCTTTCAGGCGATTGATCCAGCGATCAAGCTCTGCCTGTTCTGTCACCACGCTGTAGCGCTTTTCCAGCGGCTGACTGTTATCACTGGCGGTTTCGGTACTGGCGTCGGATGGCGCGTCATCGGCATTTTCCAGCTCGGCAATCCAGGAACGGAGCTCGTACTCCCGGAACAGGCCGAGGAGGGCGCTGTCATCCTGGCTGCGCAGTTGCAGGTCTTCCAGGCCGAAGTCCAGGTCAACATCGGTGCGGATGGTGGCCAGTTCCCGGCTCAGGGGCAGGGTGTCCAGCGCCTCTCGCAGGTAGTCGCCAATCTTGCCCTTGACCTTGTCTGCATTGGCGATGACCTGGTCCAGATCCTGGTGTTCCTGCAGCCATTTCACTGCGGTCTTGGGCCCGCATTTGTTGACGCCCGGAATGTTGTCCACCTTGTCACCCACCAGGGCGAGATAGTCGATGATCTGCTCCGGTTTGACGCCAAACTTCTCCACCACCCCGTCCCTGTCCATCCGGGTTTCGGTCATGGTGTTGATCAGGGTGACGTGGTCGCTGACCAGTTGCGCCATGTCCTTGTCGCCGGTGGAAATGACCACGTCGATGCCCTTGCTGGTGGCTTCGTGGGCAAGGGTGCCGATCACATCGTCCGCTTCCACCTCCGGTACGATGAGCAGGGGCAGGCCCATGGCTTTGACGATCTCGTGGATGGGCTCGATCTGGCACGCCAGGTCATCCGGCATGGGCGGGCGGTTGGCTTTGTACTCTTCGTACATGTCGTGGCGGAAGGTTTTGCCCTTGGCGTCGAACACCACCACCATTTTGGAGCCCGGAAAGTCCTGTTCCAGCCGCCGCAGCATGCTGATCACGCCCTTGATGGCGCCGGTCGGGTGATTCTTGCTGGTAGTGAGTGGTGGCAGGGCATGGTATGCCCGGAACAGATAAGATGAGCCGTCTACAAGAACGACCGGTGGGGTCTGTTGCTGTGTCATATCAAGCAGGTCCGGATTCTGATTGAAGCAAGGGTTGCCTTGTGCAACTCTGTAGCCATGAATGGACGAAAGGGTATCACGAAAATGAAACGAGTCGCCTGTCTGGGTGTTGTATCTGTGCTGCTCTGCGCGCCGGTTGTTGCGCAGCAAGGCGGCGGGCTTGATCAGGAGATTGTGGAGACCCCGAAAGAGCCCATTGTGGTGTCAGATTACCAGCCGTCCTCCGAGGGACCGCAGATTGTGATTCGTCCCGGTGAGCAGGAAGTGTTTTACGAATATCGGGTGAATGGTCAGTTGGTGGAGATCAAAGTGGTACCGGAAGTGGGGCCTGAGTATTACCTGGTGCCAGCCGATGGCGGTGGCTGGATCCGTGAAGACGAGACCGACATGCTGGTGCCCAGTTGGGTTCTTTTCCGCTGGTAGATGTGTCTTCTCAGATCTGATTGATTTTTGTGCGGCTTTTAGTATGAACATTCTAATTTTTAGCCGTAGCCTGAGAGGGTGTTATTAAGGATCGCTAACGAATCCTCAACCTCAATCATCTCAGGAGAGACAATTATGGGTAAACTCAAGTCATATCAGGAACAGCTTCAGGACATCGTCGAGAAGGGCATCAATGCTGCGGAAGAGCAGCAGAAGAAGCTTGCTTCCAAGCCGTTCGACTACGCTGAGAAGCTGGAGTCTGAAGTACGCGAATACAGCGTGAAGACCCTGCGTACCCGTTACGACGGCTACAGCGAAAGCCTGTTCGGGCAACTGCGCAACCTTAATAGCCGCTTCAACAGCTTTGCCGCTGATCTGGTAGCGAAGCTGGAAAAAGAAGCTGCTGAAGGCGCGGAAGCCGTCTCTGAAGCCGCGGAAGAAGTTTCCGAAGCGGCCGAGACTGCGAAGAAGTCTGTTGAAACCAAGAAGCCTGCGGCACGCAAGACCACCGCACGCAAGAGCACTGCCAAGAAGAGCACTGCTTCTGCCTGATCCGCTTGCCGGATTCAGCAAAAAGGCCACCTGTTAAGGTGGCCTTTTTTGTGACTGTGTCCCGAAGCTATTGGTTGTCTTCGGGGCGTTCGAGGGGAAGCGTTCTCTCTTCTCCTGTCAGGGTTTCCAGACGCTTGATGTCAGCTTCGAAGTCGTCGCGCAGGGACTGGATTTCGGATTTCTGCAAGGCAATTTCCTGCTCAATGTCATGGATCTGAGCTTCCAGGCGACGAATCTTTTCCAGCGTGGATTCGGGAATGTCTCGCCCGGCGCGCTCCATGTCGGCTGCCCGGCCTTCCACGTTGTTGAGCTGGCTGAGGATCACGGAGATGTTGCCGCGTTTGAGCTGGTTCAGGCTTTCCAGTTCGCGAATTTTGCGATGCATGGCCCTGACCGCTTGGTCCGGGTGGCTAAAGCGCTTGAGCAGTGCCTGATCTTTCTCTCGCTGGATTCTTTCGGCTTCTTCGCGTTGTTCCCTGGCTTCCCGGGCTGCAATCTCTTCGGCAGTGGGGGCAGGATCAACGGAGTCGATCACCCGTCCCTTGGAATTGAGGATGTCATAGCCTCGCCGGGAGGCTTCCTGGGGAATGGTATTGCTGATGACAAGCTGGCCGTTTTCGTCCGTGTAACGGTACATCCTGGCCTCTGCTGCAGTTGCGGCCAGCAGGAGGGCGGAAGCAATGAGTGAAAATCTGGTCAGACGCTTCATGTGAGTTCAGACTCCGTAACGATCCCGATATTGTGCAACGTTATCGGCATGGTCGGCAAAGCCAGGCTGGGTCGCCAGGTAATCAAGAACCTGGTCCAGCTGAATTATGCTGACCACCGGCAGACCGAAGTCCCTTTCCACTTCCTGAATGGCCGACAGTTCGCCATTGCCGCGTTCCTGGCGGTCGAGGGCAATCAGCACACCTGCGGGTTCTGCGCCGGCCGCCCGGATCAGGTCGATGGATTCGCGAATGGCTGTCCCGGCGGTAATGACATCATCAACAATCAGCACCTTGCCCTCAAGTGGGGCGCCGACGATGTTGCCGCCTTCTCCGTGATCCTTCTTTTCCTTGCGGTTGAAGGCGAACGGTTTGTTCTGGCCTTCAGAGGCCAGCGCCATGGCCGTTACAGTGGCCAACGGTATGCCCTTATAGGCAGGGCCGAAAATGATGTCATAATCCAGGCCGCTGCGCTGCAGGGCTGCGGCATAGGCCTTGCTTAGTTCGAGCAGGTCCTCACCGGTGTTAAACAGGCCGGCGTTGAAGAAGTACGGGCTGGTACGGCCGGACTTGAGCTGAAATTCGCCAAAACGGAGAACGTTACGGCGAATGGCAAATTCAATGAAATGTTGCTGATAGTCGTGCATGACAAGGCTTCTGGCGGGTGTGGATCTTTAATTAAAGCGTAAAACCGGTATCATACACACAAACCGAATCAGGGAACACGTATGCGGGTAGTATCAATCAGCGTCAACGGTCTGGCCCAGGCTGTTGAAAAAGGTTTCTTCGAGTGGCTGGCCGAGCAGGATGCTGACGTGGTCTGCGTTCAGGATCACCGCATGCGGGCCTATGAGATTGAAGACTTCAACCTGATCCCGGAAGGTTATGAGGCCTATTTCATTGATGGCGAGAATAACGAGGATGGTGGTGTGGGTATCTACACCCGCCATTTCCCGAAGGCCATCATGTACGGGTTCGCCAATGAGCAGGCGGACCGGGAAGGGCGTTTTATCCAGGCGGATTTTGACAGGGTATCGGTTGCCTGTGTTCTGGCGCCCTGTGCCCTGGGCCGGGAAGATGAGCTGATCGGTGACAATGACCTGACCGTGCTGGACCACAAGGACGACTTCATGGAAGCCTTCGGTCTGCACATGCAGAAGACGTTGCGTAAGCGTCGTCAGTTCATTTTTGGCGCCAATCTGCAGACGGCACAGCACGTGACGGACGCGAGCCCGCTTTACCACAAGCTGGATGTGTCCGGTTTTATGCCCCATGAGCGGGCGTGGCTGGATCGCCTGTTTGATGAGATGGGCTGTATTGATGCGTTCCGCGAGATCAACAAGCAGAGTAATCAGTTCACCTGGTGGCCGGAGCAGACCGAAGGGTCACGCAAGAATGCGGGCATCCGTGTGGACTACCAGCTGATGACCCCGGGCATTCGCAAGACCATTCAGGATGGCTGGATAGACACCGGCACCCGCTTTTCCGATCACGCGCCGGTGATCATGGACTACGACATCGAAATCGGCTTTTAGTCTGGGGGAAGCGCCGTGTCTGAGACTTCTCCCCAGACACGCTACGAGCACATCCCTGTGCGCTTGTTTCAGGCCGTCCCTGGCCTTCAACAGTCTGGGGAGAAGTCTCAGACACGGCGCCCAGACTTGGGTGTGTAGCACCGTAGGTCGGATTAGGCGAAAGCCGTAATCCGACACCCACAAGCCCCGGAAGTTACCCCTCCAAAGCCGCCTTCTGAATCTCAAACAGTTGATCAATACCCTGCCTGGCCAATGCCAGCATGCTGTCCAGTTCTTCCTGAACAAACGGCGCGCCCTCGGCGGTACCCTGAATCTCGATGAAGCCACCCTGATCGGTCATGATCACGTTCATGTCCGTTTCGGCTTCGGAGTCTTCCGGGTAGTCCAGGTCGAGAACCGGTGTGCCTTTGTATACGCCAACGGACAGCGCCGCCACCATTTGCTTCAGCGGTGATTCCTTCAGGCGCTTTTCGGCGACCAGGTGGTTCAGTGCATCAACCAGGGCAACGCAGCCGCCGGTGATGGCTGCGGTGCGGGTGCCGCCGTCGGCCTGGATAACGTCACAGTCGATGGTAATGGAGTGCTCACCCAGGGCGCTCAAGTCAACCGCTGCGCGCAGGGAGCGGCCGATCAGGCGCTGGATTTCGACGGTGCGGCCGCCCTGTTTGCCGCGGGCGGCTTCGCGACCCATGCGGCTGCCGGTGGAGCGGGGCAGCATGCCGTATTCGGCGGTGATCCAGCCTTTGCCTTCGCCGCGCAGGAATGGCGGTACCTTGTTTTCGACAGACGCGGTGCAGATCACCTTGGTGTCGCCGAACTCGATCAGTACGGAGCCTTCCGCATGACGGGTGTAGTTGCGGGTGATTCGGATGTCTCTCGGTTGTTCCGGAGTTCTTCCGCTTGGGCGCATAGTGTTTCCTGATATTGGTAGTGGATGTCCGGGTGTATACCCGATTGTTGAAAATTGGGAAGACCGCCGAGTATAACACGGGGAAGTTCCGGTCTCTGCCGTGGAGGTTCGCGGTTTTGCACGCGGGCCTGCTAAACTTGAACGATTGCACTTGATGACTAGCGGAGTCGCCATGATCAGAAGTATGACTGCCTTTGCCCGACAGGATACCCAGGGAGAATGGGGAACACTGACGTGTGAGATTCGTACAGTGAACCATCGGTACCTGGAGCCTTCCTTTCGGCTGCCGGAGGCGCTCCGCGAGCTGGAAAATACGTTCCGTGAACAGCTGCGCCAGCAGCTCAAGCGCGGGAAGGTGGATGTGTCCATGCGCCTGCAAACGGCTGAAAGCGCCGGGCAGGGGTTTGAAGTCTGTGAGGAGATGGCTCATGCGGTGAATGAGGCCGCCAATCACGTCAATCGAATGCTGGATAACCCCGCCCATATCAATGCCCTGGATATCCTGCGCTGGCCGGGGGTGTTGTCGGTCAAGGAACTGGATTACGGCCCGGCGCGGGAAGCGGCTGGGGAATTGTTTGAGCGAACGGTTGCCGAGCTGGTGACGGTCCGTGAGCGGGAAGGTGAGCGTTTGCGGCCGCTGTTTGAGGATCGCCTCAAGACCATGGGCGAGCAGGTCAGCGAGGTGCGCAGCCTGATGCCGGAGTTGCTGAAGGCGCAGGAGAAGAACCTGAAGGATCGCTTCGAGAAAGCCAAGGTGGAGATTGACCCTGAGCGCATCGCACAAGAGATGGTGATGCTGGCCCAGAAAAGCGATGTGGCGGAGGAGCTTGATCGTCTGGAGGCTCATGTCACCGAGGTATCGGAAACCCTGCAGTCGGATGATGCCATCGGCCGCCGCCTGGATTTCCTGATGCAGGAGCTGAACCGCGAGGCCAATACGCTCAGTAGCAAGAGCATCGACGCCCGGGTAACCCGCGTGGCGGTGGATCTCAAGGTGCTGATCGAGCAGATGAGGGAACAGGTGCAGAACCTGGAGTAAGGGATTCCCGCATCGTGTATAATCCCGCCCCTTGTTATTGCGGCAGCGGGTTGTGACCGGTGAGATGTCGCGGAATTCAGTCAGGACCGGAGAGTTGTGCGCCATGAGCCAGGCAGTTGAACAAGGTACCCTCTATGTAATTTCGGCCCCTTCCGGGGCAGGGAAGACCAGCCTTGTGGCAGAAATGCTGCGCAATGACGAAAAGCTGGGTGTGTCGGTTTCCCACACCACCCGCCCGATGCGGGAGGGCGAGCAGCACGGGGTGAACTACCATTTCGTCAGCCGTGACGAGTTCGAAGCGATGATTGGCCGCGGCGATTTTCTCGAACACGCGGATGTGTTCGGCAACTACTACGGCACCTCCCAGGTCTGGGTGCGTGAAACCCTTGCGAAGGGGCGGGACGTTATCCTGGAAATCGACTGGCAGGGCGCCGAGCAGGTGCGGCGGCTTATTCCCGAGTGCGTTGGCATATTCATTGTGCCGCCATCCCCGGAAGTGCTGCGCGAGCGCCTGACCGGTCGGGGCACAGACGCTCCGGAAGTGGTTGATCGCAGGCTGCGTGAGGCCGCGGAAGAGTGCAGTCACGCCGTCGAGTTTGATTACCTGGTGGTGAACGATGACTTCGATGTGGCGCTCCAGGACCTGCTTGCCATCGTGCGCGGCCAGCGCCTGCGGATAGCGGCCCAGCAGGTGCGCTATAGCAATTTGCTGGCACGGTTGTCGGCCCGGGACTGACGGCGCGTTTCCGCTGTATACAAATTGAGCCGGTCGCAGTAAACTATGCGGTCTGCTGAATCAGTCATTTTTTTATTTTGTCGGGGAAGTTATGGCACGAGTTACCGTTGAAGATTGTCTGGAAAACGTTGATAACCGTTTTCAGCTGGTTATGCTGGCTACCAAGCGCGCTCGCCAGATTGCCACCAAGGGCTTTGAGCCGATGGTAGCGGAAGAGAACGACAAGCCTACTGTCATTGCCCTGCGTGAAATTGCCGAAGGCAAAGTAACCCGCAGCCTTCTGACGGAAGAAGAGGAAGATTAAGCTGCAAGGCAGGTAGAATGCCTGCCTCAAGCATTGAAATCTGTCCCTGCGGTTTTATAGTGTAGCTATGACGCATGGCTGGACGGATAACGGAAGGACCCGGATGCACGCATTCGGGTTTTTTTATCCCTGATTTTCGGTCTGTACTTCTCAATTTTTACTTTTCAATCTGTACTCGGAGGCGCGGTGTCGGCAGAGGCAACGGTTGAAGGGCTGGCGCAAGAGCTCAGTTCCTATCTGGATACCAATCGCATCAATCAGGTGCGACGAGCCTACTATTATGCCGAGCAAGCCCACGAAGGCCAGATGCGCCGCAGTGGCGACCGTTACATCACCCACCCCCTTGCTGTTGCCCATATCCTTGCCGACCTGAAACTGGACCATCAGAGCCTGATGGCGGCCATGCTTCACGACGTTATCGAAGACACTGGTATTCCCAAGGACGCCCTGTCGGATCAGTTTGGCGAGGATGTCGCAGAACTGGTAGACGGCGTCAGCAAGCTGACCCAGATTGAATTCCGCTCCCGCGCCGAAGCCCAGGCCGAGAATTTCCAGAAAATGACCCTGGCCATGGCCCGGGATATTCGCGTCATCCTGGTGAAGCTGGCGGACCGTCTGCATAACATGCGCACCCTGGGGCCCATGCCCTATGAAAAGCGTCTGCGTATTGCCACCGAAACCCTCGATATCTATGCCCCTATTGCCAATCGCCTGGGCATGCACTCGATATGCACCGAGTTGGAGGATCTGGGGTTCTCGTCCCTCTATCCGATGCGCTCGCGGTACATTTCCAAGGCGGTGGAAAAACTGAGGGGCAGCCACCGGGAAATCATTGACGAGATCCGCGGCAAGCTTCAGGAAAAGCTGGAAGAACGAGGGTTGCCGGGCCGTATCCTGGGGCGCGAAAAGCATCTGAACAGCATCTACAACAAGATGAAGTTCAAGCAGAAGTCGTTCCACGAAATCATGGATGTGTACGCGTTCCGTATCATCACCGACACCGAGGACGACTGCTACCGTATCCTGGGTGCAGTGCACAGCCTGTACAAGCCGCTGCCGGGGCGTTTCAAGGATTACATCGCCATGCCCAAGGCTAATGGCTACCAGTCCCTGCACACCACGCTGTTCGGCATGCATGTGAATATCGAAATCCAGATCCGCACCGAGGAAATGGAGCACATTGCCAACAACGGTATTGCCGCCCACTGGATGTACAAGAACGAACCCACCAGCGTGACCAGTGTGAATCAGTCCCGGGTGGACCGCTGGGTGCAGGGTCTGATGGAAATGCGGGAGCGGGCGGACGACTCCCTGGAATTCATTGAGCACGTCAAGGTCGACCTGTTCCCGGACGAAATCTACGTGTTTACGCCCAAGGGCAAGATCATGGAATTGCCCAGCGGCGCCACGCCGGTGGACTTCGCCTACGCCATTCACACCGATATTGGTAATGCCACGGTTGCCTGCCGCATCAACCGTAACCTGGGTTCCCTGAGCCAGCCGTTGCAGAGCGGTCAGACCGTGGAAGTCATCACCGCACCCGGGGCGCGCCCGAATCCGGCGTGGTTAAGCTTTGTGGTCACCGGCAAGGCCCGCAGCAGCATTCGCCACGTGTTGAAGAATCAGAAGCGGACGGAATCCCTGGAGCTGGGCAAGGCGTTGCTGAAGAAATCCCTCAAGGGCTTCGGGACCAGTCTGTCCAGCATCAGTGACAGTCAGATTGACGCGGTGGTGAAGCACAATCAGGTCAGCAGTCTGGACAACCTGGTCAGCGAGATTGGTCTGGGTAATCGCATGGCGTACCTGGTGGCCCGGCAGCTGGTCAGTGGTGAAGAGGAAACCACCGGCACCGTCTCGGACGCCCAGTCGCCGGGAAGCCCGGTGACCATTCGCGGAACCGAGGGTCTGCTGGTCCGCTTCGCCAGTTGCTGCAAGCCGATTCCCGGGGACCCGGTGGTTGGTGTGATGGACTCTGGCAAGGGCATGATCATCCACTCCGATACCTGTTCGCGATTGCCGGAGGACGACGAAGGCCGGGCGCGCCTGACGCACCTCAAGTGGGCCAAGGACATCACTGATGAATTTTCGGTAGAGCTGCGGGTGGAGCTGGAGCGCCAGCGTGGCGTCATCGCCGAGGTGGCCAACGCCGTGGCCATGGCCGACGGCAATATCGAACGGATTAACGTCGAAGAGCAGAACGCACGGCTGGGCGTTGTCAGCCTGGTGGTGCATGTGAACGGTCGCCGTCACCTGGCCCGGGTGATGCGTCGGGTTCGCAATATTCGCGCCGTGACCCACATCAACCGGGTGCGTCATTGACCCGGAATGCCGACCAACGGCTGGTTGACAGGGTGCGCTCCGAGGGGCGACGATTGGCGTTTTGGAAGAGAGGAACCCAAAGGTCATGACCAACAAATCTATCATCCAGACCGAGAATGCCCCCCAGGCAATCGGTACCTATTCCCAGGCGGTAAAAGCCGGCGATACCGTTTACCTGTCGGGACAGATTCCTCTGGTGCCGGAAACCATGGAAGTGGTGGCCGGTGATTTCGCCGCCAAGACCCGTCAGGTGTTCGAGAACCTGAAAGCGGTCTGCGAAGCCGGCGGCGGTGAGCTGAAAGACATCGTCAAACTCAACATCTACATGACGGACCTGGCCAACTTCGCCACGGTCAACGAAATCATGGCGACGTATTTCCAGGAGCCGTATCCGGCCCGCGCCGCTGTTGGTGTAGCGGCCCTGCCAAAGGGTGTGCCCATCGAAATGGAAGCGGTGATGGTTCTGAGCTGATGGCTTGAATCAGCAGCGATAAGAAAGCGGCCACTTGCACTGGCCGCTTTTTTTATGGGCGGCCGGTGATCATCTCCCGATACCCCGCCCGGAAATCGGGGTAGCGGAAGCGGTAGCCGCTGTCCAGCAAGCGCTGGTTATTGCAGCGCTTGCTGCCTGCCCTGCCGCCCTTGCGGGCATCGGCTTTGGGCGCCGCGCAAGACAGCTGTTCCTGAACCCAGTGGACCACCTCATCCAGCCGCACCGGCTCGCAATCGCTGGCGACATAGCAATCTTCCACCGGCTCTCCACTGAGCGATTTACTAATGAGATGCGCAACGATGGCTGCAGCGTCGACCTCGTGAATACGGTTGCTGAACGGGCCTGGGCTGGCCGGGTCCATGTTGCCGGCAACCACGGCCTCCAGGAAGCGCCGGCGGGAAGGGCCGTAAATCCCGCTGAAACGAACGATGGTTGCGGGAAAACCGCTGTCCAGAGCCAGCCGTTCACCTGCCAGAATGGCCTGGCCGCTGGAGCGCTCGGGTTCCGTGGGGCTCGATTCATCGACCCAGGCGTCGTCATCCTGGGCGTACACGCTGGTGCTGCTGATAAAGATCAGGCGCTGAAGTGCCTGCCCTGACAGCGAGCCCAGCAGGTTTTTCAGGCCGGTTACGTAGGCGTCACGGTACCCCTGCTCGTCATAGTTTGACGGTGTCAGGCAGTAAATCACGGCATCGAGTCGGGAGGGGATGACAGCGTTGACCTGGTCCGCCTGCATCAGATCCGCCCCCAATGGCTGGATACCGTTGGGTATCCGGTCGGGGGTGCGTCTGAGTCCGAACACTTCGGCCTGGTCGGCCAAAAGCGAGGCAATATTGCCGCCGAGTTTGCCGCAGCCGGCAACAAGAATTCGTGGCAGTTTATTGCTTTCAGTGATTGCCATAGACAATATCAATCCTTATGCTTTGGCTTATCAGCCAACGGGGCCGTTGAACACACAGAACTCTGACCTGGACGAACTTTTTATCTAGAATACCCTGACCGGAGCTCACCATGACTCTCACCGAGTTACGATACGTTGTTACCCTCGCACGGGAAAGGCATTTTGGTCGCGCCGCCGAGCGTTGCCACGTCAGTCAGCCCACGTTGAGCGTGGCCGTAAAAAAGCTGGAAGACGAGCTCGGTATTCCCCTGTTTGAGCGAAGCAAGAGCAGCATCCGTGTGACCGAGACCGGTCTGCGTATTATCGAACAGGCCCAGCGGGTACTGGATCAGGTCGGTGTGATCAAGGACATGGCCCAGGACGGCAAGAACCAGCTGAACTCTCCGCTGAAAGTCGGCGCTATTTATACCATTGGTCCGTATCTGTTTCCTCACCTTCTGCCCGAATTACGACGTGCCGCGCCGGATATGCCGTTGTTCATAGAAGAGAACTACACCGCCAGCCTGCGCCAGAAGCTCCGGCATTCCGAGCTGGATGCCATCATTATTGCGCTGCCGTTCGAGGAGCCCGAGGTTGTCACGCTGCCGCTGTATGACGAGCCGTTTGTAGTGTTACTGCCTGCCGGTCACCCGCTGACCGAGAAGGAAAGTCTGACTGCGGAAGAGCTGGCGAAGGAGCAGTTGCTGTTGCTTGGCCCGGGGCACTGTTTCCGGGATCAGGTGCTGGAATCCTGCCCGCCGCTGGTTGATGCCGTCACCCGTAATGTCGGGGCGTCTGCTCCGGCACTGGTGACTGAAGGCAGCTCCCTGGAAACCATCCGCCACATGGTGGCCTCCGGCCTGGGCATTACCGTGTTACCGCTCTCGGCGGCGACCGCGATGCAGTACCATGAAGATATCCTGGCCGTGCGCCCGTTTGCAGCCCCGGTGCCATTTCGCACCGTAGCGCTGGCCTGGCGGGTGACGTTCCCGCGACCGAAAGCCATCGATGTGCTGTCACTGGCGGCCAGCCAGTGCCGGGTCATTGAAAAGGCCAGGTCAGACACCCCGGCCGTTGCCGCCAGCGCCTGAGGCCGGCCATGACGTCACTGGACGACATTCCGGTTACTACCCTCAAGGGTGTGGGAAGCGCCCTGGCAGACCGGCTGGCCAAGCTGGGGATCCAGTCCCTGCAGGATCTGCTGTTTCACCTGCCGCACCGATACGAAGACCGCACCCGTATTATCCCCATGGGCAATCTGCGTATCGGGGATGTGGGCGTGGTGGAAGGCGAGGTGGTCAAAACCGATCTGGTCATGGGGCGGCGACGCAGCCTTCAGGTCACCCTGAAAGACCACAGCGGCTTTCTGGTGATGCGCTTTTTCCACTTCAATGCCGCCCAGAAAAACCAGTTGTCCGAGGGCGCCCGGGTGCGATGCTTTGGCGAGGTCCGCCCTGGCCGGGCCGGCTACGAGTTCTACCACCCCGAATACCAGACCAACCCGCCGCCCATGCCGGCGGAGGGTGAGGCCACGCTGACACCGGTCTACCCGCTGACCGAAGGCATCCAGCAGCCACGGGTACGTTCCCTGTGTCAGCAGGCGCTGACGTACCTCAAGCGTTACCCTATTCGTGACTGGCTACCCCCGGCACTGCTGTCGGATTATCAGCTGCCGGGCATTACCGCCGCAGTGGAGCTGGTGCATTCGCCGCCTGCTAATGCGCCGGTTCACTTGTTAATGGAAGGCAGGCACCCGGCCCAGCAACGGCTGGTGATGGAAGAGCTGCTGGCCCATCAACTCAGTCTGTTGCAGGTCAGGGAACAGATCCAGGCAAGGGAAGCCCTGCCGCTGTTACCCACGGGCGACCTTGTGGAACGCTTCCTGGAAGAGTTGCCCTTTCGCCTGACCGGGGCCCAGCAGCACGTCGTGCGTGAGATACGCCAGGATCTCAGTCAGCCGTTGCCGATGTTGCGTCTGGTTCAGGGGGATGTCGGCTCGGGTAAAACCGTGGTGGCCGCGTTGGCGGCGTTGCAAACCATCGGTGCGGGAGCTCAGGTTGCGTTAATGGCACCTACTGAGATTCTCGCGGAACAGCATTATCACAACTTCCGGGAGTGGCTGGAGCCGCTGGGTATCCGCCTGGCGTGGCTGTCCGGCAAGGTCAAGGGCAAGGCCCGGCGGGAAGCGCTGGAGCAGGTTGGCAGTGGCGAAGCCGCCGTCGCCATCGGCACCCACGCCCTGTTTCAGGACGACGTGGCGTTCAACCGACTGGCCCTGGTGATTGTCGATGAACAGCATCGCTTTGGTGTCCATCAGCGGCTGGCGCTGCGGGAAAAAGGCGTGGGCGGCTCCCTGGCACCCCACCAGTTGATCATGACCGCGACACCCATTCCCAGAACCCTGGCCATGAGTGCCTATGCCGACCTGGATACGTCGGTCATTGATGAGCTGCCGCCGGGGCGAAAGCCCATCGAAACCATTGCGATTCCCGACAGCCGTCGGGACGATGTCATTGAGCGCGTACGCAATGCCTGCCAGGAAGGTCGCCAGGCCTATTGGGTCTGTACCCTGATCGAAGAATCCGAGGCGCTGCAGTGCCAGGCTGCGGAGGTGACCGCCCGGGAATTGTCGGAGCGCCTGCCGGATCTGAAAACCGGCCTGGTTCACGGACGCCTGAAAGCGGCGGAAAAGGCTGAGATGATGAGCCGTTTCAAGAATGGCGAGCTGGACCTGCTGGTGGCAACCACCGTGATTGAGGTGGGGGTGGATGTGCCGAACGCATCGCTTATTATCATCGAAAACCCGGAGCGGCTTGGCCTGGCCCAGTTACATCAGCTTCGTGGTCGTGTGGGGCGGGGCGAACAGGCCAGTTTCTGTGTATTGATGTACCATCCGCCCTTATCCCTGAATGGCAAGGCCCGCTTGCAGGCTCTCCGGGACAGTCAGGACGGCTTCGTGATTGCCGAGAAGGACCTGGAGATTCGTGGGCCGGGGGAAGTATTGGGAACACGCCAGACCGGCATGATGCAGTTTCGGCTGGCCGATTTTGAGCGGGACAAGGGATGGATTGAACCCATCCGTGAGATGGCGCCGGGGTTGATGAAACAGCCCGATGCAGTCGGTGGCCTCATTCGTCGCTGGCTGGGCGAGAGAATTCGTTACGGCGACGTTTAAATTTATGCTGCCACCACAGGCGTGGCGGCATTTTCTTTGGGGGATAGTTATGGAACTACCTGTCGCGGTCCGGCAGGCGCTGGGCGATAACGCGGGGGAAGTGGCCCTGCGGGACATCAGCCAGGCCAGAACTGACCACTTGCTGAGAATGGTATTGCTCAGTGACGAGCAGGGAAACCTTCAGGCCATTACCCGGCATGATGACCTCCTAGACATCAACGCACTCAATAAGCGGTTGGGGCGTGACCTGCACATCATGAAACGCCGTGAGCAACTGCGGGTCAGGGAGCGGGCCGGTCTGGCGGAATTGCCGGCGTTGCCGTCACTGACCGGATGGCCGACAGTGGTGGATGAGCGGGTCGACAGTCTTGAAAGCGTTGCCATTGTCCTTGGTGCGCAGGACCTGGCCATGGTGATGCCAGGAGAGGACTTTCACGCCATTACCCGTCAGGCAGACCGGATGGACTTTGCTGTGGCGGAGGACACCATCACGGTGAATCTGGACCGCCCTGAAAAGGATCGGGACCAGCTCCATTCCGCGATCAAGAAGTTTACCGGATTGCGTATCCAGCAACGTCTGGAAGACACCCTGGAATTGCCGCCACTCCCGGAAACCGCCCAGCGGATTATCCGACTTCGGGTGAACCCCAATGCGGTAATGGGGGATCTGGTGGATATCGTTGAAAGTGATCCCAGTCTGGCAGCCCAGGTCGTGAGTTGGGCTTCGTCTTCCTTTTACGCGGCGGCGGGGCAGGTGCGGTCGGTGCACGATGCGGTGTCACGGGTGCTGGGCTTTGACCTGGTGATGAACCTGGCGATGGGACTGGCCCTCGGCCGTGCGCTGACCGAGCCCCGGGATCACCCGGAGGGCTACGTGGACTACTGGCAGCAAGCCATCTGGCAGGCGCAGTCCGCCGGCATCCTGGCTGCCATGATGCCCCGTGGGCAGCGGCCCGCATTCGGGCTGGCCTACCTGGCCGGGCTGCTGCACAACTTCGGCCACCTGGTGCTGGCTCAGGTTTTCCCGCCCCACTTCAAACTGGTGTGCCGGTCACTGGAAGTGAATGGCCACTTGGATTCCTCCGTCACCGAGCATTACCTGCTGGGGATTACCCGCGAACAGATCGCCGCCGAACTGATGCAGAACTGGGGGATGCCAGATGAAGTGACCCTGGCTATCCGCTACCAGAAAAACCCCGAGTACGAAGGGCCCCACAGCGTGTATGCCCGTTTGTTGTGGCTTGGGCGGCAATTGCTCAGCCAGCGTGGTGTTGCCCTGGGGGCCAGTGAGGAAGTGAGCCCGGAGCTTTACCAGTCATTGGGTCTGGATCAGCGTGCCGTGGAAGAGCAATTTGATGAACTGGTGAACAACAAGGACAGCATCATGGCTATGGCCGGCATGATGAGTCCTTGATTTAACTATAAAAAAGCCGGCCCTTGGGCCGGCAAGCTCACCCGCTTGTTGCAGAGTCGTCCAAACTTATCAGGAGAAAACAACGCAAGGTGCCCGCAGAGTTTGATCAGGAGTACCTTGTCTTTAAATTTAGACGATGAGGTTGGAAATAAAAGTCAACCTTGGTAACGAATAGTGGGCAAGCGGACTGTTTCAACTTTGAAACACTGGAATGTGTTGATTTCAAAAGTTAAATGTTCCGGGTTCTTTGGTGCTCCGGTTACAAAATGTTACAAATTAATTTGTTGGCCGCTGGGCTGGCGTCAGAAGGTGTGATGCCGAAGGGCGGTTGCAGCACGGCGAATGGCATCCGCGTGTTTTTCCTCAACGGCGAGCCGTTCCTTGTCCATCTTTTCGATGAAGCGAGTGTCCGTGGCCTGGCGGGCCCGGTGAGTCGGCATGTGCTGAATCTGCTCGTAGACTTCCTGGAATACCCGGAACGGCGACTGCTCAAGCAATTCCGGCGCTACATGGTCCAGCAATCCTTTCAGACGTAGACAGGCCTCTGAGTACTCGACCTGATCCTCTTCAACGGCTTGCGCAATCACCTGAATGCTTTCCACCATCGACTGCCGGCGCTGCGACCGAAACGCCCGGTTCTTGTCGTTACTTTTACGGTTTTTCTTCAGCAGCCTGGCCTGGCGCACGATGAAAGCCGATAGCAGGGCGATGGCAACCAGGCCGGTGATGATCAGTGTCCATTGCAGCCACAGGGGCATAGCGTCATCCTCGTTTCAATCAGGCGCGTTTGCGCTGGCGCTCGGTGCGCCAGACCTTTATTTTGACCTTCTGCCCATTGAGTACCGACGTGCCAACCAGCGGGTCCACCTGCTGATCACTCAGCACGTCATTGAGGCTGGCGCCCGCGTGGGCGGCGGCCACAGACTGGCTGGTGCCCTGACGATGGTGACCCCAACCATGGGGGACGGACACGACACCAGGCATGATGTCTTCGGAAATCTCAACGGGCAGCACGATGTTACCGGATACATCGCCAGAGTCCGAGGTGATTTCCGCCGAATCGCCAGCTTGAAGCCCGCAGCGTGCGGCATCCCTGGGGTGGATGATCAGGGTGCATCGGTCCTTGCCCTTAACCAGCCTTTGGCTGTTGTGCATCCAGGAGTTGTTACTGCGCACATGTCGACGGCCGATCATCAGCAGGTCATCCGTGGCCGGGCTCGCCAGCAGGTCGTGAAGCCGGTCCAGATCCTGCAGATAGCGCCGGGGAGCAAGGTTCACCTTGCCGTCACGGGTAAACAGACGTTCCGGCATGCAGGGTCTGAGAGGGCCCAGGTCGACACCGTTGGGATGGTCCCGCAACGTTGCCAGGGAAAGTCCTTTGGGAAGGTCCTGCCAATGGCGGTTGAGGGGGCTGAGCCTGGCGATGCCCTGAAGCGGATGGCGGCTGGGCAGGATATCCATGACCAGATCGATGGCAGGCTGTACCAGTCCCCGGGCCGGGCCGATGTTCGCTCCGTAGGGACCGGAGCGTAGCAGCAGGTCCAGGATGGGGTCCGGCCCGATCTGTTTGAAGGCACGCCAGCCCAGTTCGGCGCGGAAGGGCAGGCGACCGCCTTTGCGTTTCTTCTCCAGGCGATGCGCCAGCTCCAGCAGGATTTGCCAGTCGTGGCGGGAATCGTCACCGGCTTCGAACAGTGGGTCACTGTATTTGGCGTAGTTGCGCACCGCGAACATGCTGAAAATCAGATCGTAGTGGCTACGTTCGAGGGCCGCCGTCGGAGGCAGGATCACGTCCGCGTGGCGGGTGGTTTCATTCAGGTAGTAATCCACCGACACCATGAAGTCGAGGCCTTCCAGCGCCTGCTCCAGTCGCCCGCCATTGGGGTTGGACAGCGCCGGGTTGCCGGCGACGGTCACAAACGCTTTGATCTGGCCTTCGCCTGGCGTCAGCATCTCGTCCGCCATGGTGCTGGCGGGGTATTCACCGGCGAATTCCGGCAGCTTCTTCACGCGGCTGTAACGTTTGCCAAAATGGCCCTGCTGGCCGGACATGCCGCCAAGGGCAATCAGGTCGATAGCGGGCTGGGTAAACATCACACCGCCGGTGGCATCAAGCTTGCCGGTCAGGATATTCAGGCAGTAGGCCAGCCAGGTGGCTACGCCGCCAAAGGCCTGGGTGCTGGTGCCCATGCGGGTGTACAGCGCTGCTTTTTGTGTAGTGGCCAGTTGCCGCGCCAGTTCACGGATAGTTTCTGCATCAAGACCGGTGTGGGAGCTGACCGCCTCCGGGGTAAAGCTCAGGGATGCCAGGCGTAGCAGGTCGACATCCCTGGTCCAGCTCTCCGCGTGGCCAAGGTTGACCAGGTCCTCTTCGAACAGGGTATGCACCATGGCCATCAGTAGCAGCGCATCGGTACCGGGGCGGATGAAATGGAATTCGTCGGCCAGTTTGCCGGTTTCCGTGCGCCGTGGATCCACCACGATCATCTTGCCGCCCCGGTTTTTCAGGGCTTTCAAGCGCCCGCGAACGTCCGGCACCGTCATCAGGCTGCCGTTGGAGGCCATGGGGTTCGCGCCGATGCAGATAAACAGGTCGGTGCGGTCGATATCGGGAATCGGAAACAGGATCTGGTGCCCGAACATTTCCAGGCTGGCCAGCATGTGGGGTAGTTGATCGTTGGAGGTGGCGGAGAACCGGTTCTGGCTACCAATGGCCCGCAGGAACGGCATGGTGGCCACCAGCGACCCGTGGTTATGGACGTTCGGGTTGCCCAGGTACACCCCGATGCTGTTGCGGCCCTGTTCCTTGCGAACCCGGTGCAGGCGGTCTGCCACCAGGTCGAAGGCTTCATCCCAGTCCATTTCCTGCCAGCCGGTGGCGGTCCGGCGGATCGGTTTTTTCAGGCGGTCCGGATCTTCGTGAAGATCCTGCAGGGCAACCGCCTTGGGGCAGATGTGGCCATGGCTTAACGGATCGTCTTCATCACCCTTGATGGAGGCAATGTGTCCATCCTTGACCTCGATAGCCACGCCGCACATGGCTTCGCACAGGTGGCAGGTGCGGTAATGGGTGCCGTTTTCCATGGGTTCTCTCTCCGATCGGGTTTTTATTTTCTGACTCTGAGCGCAGGCACGCGGGTACGGTGTTCCGGAACACGCTGTGAATACGTCCCTGTAACGCTCGGGCTCCGCCATCCCTGGCTCCGCACGGTTCCGGAACACCGTACCCGCGTGCCTCTGGAAGAGTGGAGTTGGTTTCAACAGACAACCAGATTAGCAGGAAATGCAGGTGAGGGGAAAAGCCTGACTTGGCTGAAGCGGCCATAAAAAAGGCCAGCCCGAAGGCTGGCCTGGAGTGCGGGTGAGTATAGGAGATTAATACTCTTCCGGGATCTCCTTGATTGGGTTGGAGAGGAAGTTTAGGTAGATGCCTTGTTCGGGGATTGTAAGTGGTATCAGAACAGCACCAGACTCCTCTGTGTCCCCCGCAAGAAGTTCTTCACATTCCTCGGTGCTACCAAATAAAAGGCCGCCGAGACAGCTGGTTAATGAAATCCCGGAGTCAAGAATCGCGCTCTCTGTGGAAACTAGGACATTGATTTCCGGAGCATTAATGTTTCTTTGCTCAATCTGCATTCTGCCATCATCGAAGAATGTGATTGGGCCGTCGAGCTGCAGTGTAATCGGATAGCTGTACAGGTTGTGCTGCAGAGCACCTTCCAAAGGTACTACCAGATTTGGTGCATCAAGTGTTAATTCCGCACTAGTTTTGAAGAGCGGATTGCCGTCTTCACCTTCGATAATGATGCCCTCTATGAGTTCATCTCTTACACCGTCAGAACCCTCGCTATACCGCATCCTAAGGACTTGAGGGCCAGTAACTTGATCGCCAAGTCCGTCCAGCACAACGGTAGCCGAGGTTGCAGCAAGCATGGTTGGATACAGAAGGATTTTTACCCCCTGTTTTCCTGTTTCAGGGTCAGTTGCAGGACCAACGACCTCGGTATTCAAACCATAAGTCTGGTAAATGAACTTATCCCTGGGGCAGTCGCCTTCTGTATCTGCAGAGCATCCTACTGCGGCCCCGGCAGGAGCGCCTAAGACGGTTGCCTCTTTGTCTGTAACCAAGAGCTTCGCCCCATTGGCCGATGGCAGGAATCCACCATTGCCGTCGCTCTGATGATTAAACGGCTCCAGACATTCCTCTCCTCCCAGAGTAGGGCAATCTACAACGTAGTTTGAGTTGGTGTCTCGAATTGGTAGATTTCTAAGAGGTGTAAAGACAGAACCTCTTGGAGCCGCTCCTTTAAAATAGATGGTCATATCAGGACCACCCACTGTTTCCGGATCTACCAACAGATCGGTTTTGAGTGGGAAGCCAGCGCCGGCGCTTGAGCAAATGGCGCTGTCGCAAGAACCCTCACTAGTGGCGGAGCGCATGGTGTAGCGGTAATAACTTCCACGTTCCCAAGGCTCGTCTGGGTAAAAGCGGACTCGCTGGTTGTTCTTCTCAAGGCGACCACTAACAAGTTCGCCAGCGCCAATTGCTGTGGACGAATCACTAATCTTCTCAACAATAAAGGAACTCTCATTTATTGTATCGAGGTTCATGGATTGTGAGAAAACAACGACTATCGGCCTATTCTCAGGCATAGTCGATATGGGCAGAATATCGCCCTCTGGTCCACTTGGTGCATCATCAATGCACTGTCCGTGAGTATCCGCTGTCAAATCCACAGCTGTCGTGACGCAAGGAAAGCCGGGAAAAGTGGTAAGGGCGATCGGCGATCGCTGCGTTACCTCTCCTTCCTCACCAATTTCCGGCAAGCGGAAGTTCAATGTCGGAACTGTCGCGGCATTGCCTGCAATATCGGTTACGCCATTGATATTGACCGCGTAATCCACGCCATGCTTCAGGCCGCCCTCCGGGTTCAGCACCAGTACGGTGCCATCAACTTTCGCGTTCAGGGAGCCATCGGCGACAGTGAGAGGAACCCCGCCTTCGTCGATTGTTACGCCATCGGCAACAGAATCCTGGTCCAGCGGCTCATCAAAGTTCAGCACCACCGGATCACCCGGACGTTGCATATCCTGGCGGGTGGGGGGCACCGCATCCTCGGGGCCGGGCATCCAACTGACCAGTTGTGGTCCGGTCAGGTCTTGCAGCTCTTCGTCACGCTGATCGGCAGCGTCGAGCTGGGAGGTGGAGTCGGTGGCTGCTTCGATGCGGAAGGCGATGGTGGAATCAGTGAATTCCTGGCCGAGCAGGTTGGGTTCAACCATGCCAATGGCGTCGATGGTCAGTATGCCATCTTCCACCAGGGCGATACCGGTCAGCTCAACGCCAAGCAGGTCCTGGGACAGTGACGCGTTCGGCTGTTCCTCTTCGGTGTTCATGGATACGTCCATGAACAGTTTGACGTGCCGTGGTGCGCTCTGGTCGTCGGTATAGGGGTTGGGCATCAGATAACCGGTAGCGTCCGACAACATGGTGACCTTGATGTTGCCGGTTTGCTGAATCTCGCCGGTGTCCGGGTCGATAATCGGCACTGTGCCGTTGATGCGTACATCCAGGCTGCTGCTGTTTAGCAGGCTGCCTTTGGGCACGCGCAGGGGCAGGGGCTCGTCGGCTTCAAACGCCGGTGCGAACCCCAGTTCGGCAAACAGGCCGCCGGTTTGCTGTGATGGGCCCGCGGTGCCCTGAAGCACAGAGTTCAGGGTAACGCCGTTGATGATCTGGCCGTTCAGTTTTGAGCGGCGGGCGTCTGTTGCAGTGCTGCCTGCGTTCAGGCCAGAGTCGATGACTTCTTGAAACAGAACGACTCTTGGGCCGGTATCTCGTGGAGTGATCTCTTCACTGAAATTCTCCAGCACACCGCCATTAATGCCAGGCAGATTCCTGACGGAGACAGTGTAGGTTTCGCCCGGGGTCAGGAAGTCGTCATCCCGGCCGCACAGCTCGGGGGTGTCTGGTATGCAGGGGTCGATGGTGACCAGCCGGCCCTTGGCCAGAACGATGGCGGGTACCTGTTCACCGTTGCTGTCGGTAATCTCAATAACGCCGCCCAGCTCTTTCCACTCCGGATGCACTGGTTGGGTCAGGCGCAGGCGGAATGTGGAAATGTCCATGGGCCGGAACACCGCGCCAGGGGCCGGAATCATTTCTGCCACGTCGAAGCTGGTGCTCAGGTTGTCCAGCCCGGCGATGCCGCTGAACGACCCACGGGTGGAGAATTGCACACCTGCCGCGCCAACGGCGTTGGGTGTCTGGATAATGCGGTTATCCTCGGCGAGCAGGCCTTCGGCAAACTCGATGGTGTACTCGGTGCCGGGCTCCAATTCGCCCTGCGGGGAGATTTTCAGGCTGCGATTGCCATCGATACCTTCGGTTGTGAACGATACTTCGTCGTCACCGCCGGTAATACGGATCTTGCTGGCGACGTCTTCATCGGAGAGGGCGTGGGAGAAGCGTAATACCAGTTCGGATTTCGGGCTGACTTCACCCTGGCCGTCTGACGGGTAGGAGTATACGACCGAGCCGGGCGTCCGCGGTTCGTTGATTTCCTGGCCACCCCCGCCGCCACAGGCGGCAAGGATGGCAGCGGGTAATAGTGCCAGTGTATTTTTGTAGTTCATGGCAGACCTCTTATCAGAACTTCAGGGTGATGGAGCCGCTGATTACATGGATATCACCGTCTGCAGTGGCTTGTTGCTCGTTGCCATCAAAGTCGACGATGGTGAAATCCCGTTCCTGCAATTGCTGGTACTGGTAACCGATGTCCAGACGAACCGGATAGGCAAGCAGGCGTGTGCGATCGTAGGTTGCGCTGATGCCAAGGCCAGCAATGATTTTGTCGGTGTCCAGGTAGTTCAGTTCCGGATTGCGAGTGGTTTTGAGTGGGGACTCTTCATAAGCCAGACCGCCGCGAATGGCGAAATGCTGGCCCAGCTCGTACTCGCCGCCAATGCGTGGCACCAGAATGTCATCGAAACGGATCCGGCTCCCCGGATTGACGTTTTCCTGGTCGCGGATGGTATCGCCGGTGAACTCGTCTTCCAGTTCGGACCAGTTCTGTTGTTCAACGCTGCCGCCAATGCGCCAGCCATCGCCCTTGTATTGTGTACCGAAGCCGATGGTTTCCGGCTGGAAGGAGTCAATGGTTGCCACGGCCAGGCTCAGGCCCGGGTCGGGGATGGTCTGGGTAACGATGATGTTGGAGTCAACCGCGGTGGAAGCAGATGACTTGGTGCGATAGGTCACAGCGCTTTCCCAGCCGTCTAGGAAGCAGCTGCTTTCAGGACAGAATGTATCACCCCATTTGATGGTAGTACCGAGGATGGATTTCAGGGACGGCTCGGCGTTCACCGAAAGCCGCTCGCGGCTGGTTTCACCACCAAGGGTGGAAACCGCATCAAGCTGGGCCGCTGCTTCCAGGGTGACACGCACCGAGAAACCACCGGAAATGCCGCGCCACAGCGGAGTCGCGCCGCCAACGTTCAGGAACAGCGGTTCCTTGCCGTATTGGAGGTACTGGCCGGTTTCGGAGGTTTGGGATGAAAACGCCAGCATTTCCTTACCGTACTTCTCAACGCCCGCAATAAAGCCCAGGTAAATCGGGTGGTCAAAACGGGTGAGGGAGCCCAGGTTGGTTTTCATGCCAATCAACACGTGTTGGCTGGGGGAATCGGAAATTACATCGCCGTCCGCGTCGGACCGGCTGGAGCGTAATTCCTGTTCGGCGTGAAGGATACCGCCGGTCAGCTCGCCGCGCTCATCGCTGGTCAGGTAGGAGGGGTTGTAATAGGTCGCGGAGACCTGGTCGTTGAACATGGACAGGGACTGGGCGGTGGCAACGTCCACGGGCATAACACCATATGTGGTACCCAGGTTGCCCATGCTGGCGGATGCAACACTGCCAAAACCTGCGGTGGTGGTGGCGACGGCAAGCGTAAGTGCCCGTACTGCGAAACGGTGAGAACCGATCATGGATCTGACTCCTGTTATTTTTGTCTTTTCTGATTGTTGAGTGACTCAGGTGATGGGGTGGTCACATTTATGGATACTGGTACAACTGTTTCAGAGTGTAACCACCTTGTCTTTTTGGGACGTTGGCCTCAATGACATGAATCTTTGTCGAAAAGATCACTTCTATGCTTCATTCATCATTGTTCAGGGGAAAAAGGATTGCGAGGCCTGAACCGACTGAGTTTGTTGGGAATGTGTGAGTGAGTGCGAGGTTTTGTTTCATATCAATGCAGAAGAGGCCAGCAAGCGCTGGCCCCTTCTGTATATCGGGTTTGGGTATGTCAGTTTTGGGTATAAGGGGAGATGTAATTCAGGCGTAGCTGCCCCGCCGGAATTTCCAGGTGGATGCGGGTGTTGGCGTCAATCGCCTCATTTGCTATGCCTTCACACAACCACTGGAACAGAATGCTCCCGCAGATACCGTCGGTGTTCTCGGAGGTGATATCGATTTGCCCCCGGACTTCAACATCGATGGGCACGGATTCCACATTCTCCAGAGCGATCTGCATCCTGCCATCATCGAGGAACGTGATGGGCCCACGTAAAACCAGTTGATCAAGCGGATAGCTGCGGAGATTGTGCCCAAGGCTCGCTGGCCCAATGCTGGGATTCAGGTAAGGGGCATCAAGGTAGACGTCCAGTGTCGTCTCGAAGGTCAGGTCACCATTCTCATTGGAAATGATCTTGCCCTTGGGCGCGATCAAATTGCCCTCACCATCCTCGTCATACCTGATGCGCATCAGCATCGGTCCTGTCGGTATTTCCTCGTTTTCACTGAGATCAACACTCAGAACAAATTCCGGGAACGCCTCAACAAAGCTTGTATCAATAAACGCCCATACGCTGCTTGATGTTGTTGCCAGTACGGATGGCAGGATATCGACAGGAATCTCGCCGTTTTCATCCGTCTCACCGGCCACGATAGTATCCAGCATGGCGGTCAGGTAGATGTACTGGTCTTTTTCGCAATCGAGCGCATACGCGCAGCCGATATTGGCTCCCTGTACCAGGGTTTCGTCATTGATTGCGCTGACCCCGGTTGCTCTCATGCCGGCTGCGTTGGGCATGCTTTCTCCGGAAACAGACCCCGCCTCAATGCCTGACTGGTAATCCAGGTCTGCGTTTGCATCTGCCGCTGGCAGATTTCTCAGGGGCAGGGCAACACGGTCATTCCGAGGTCCGCTGGCGGTAAAATAATTTACCAGTGCCTGTCCGCCAAAGGTGCGGTTACTCTGGTCCCGGGTTCCCTGGCTCAGGATTTCTGTTTGCAGGGGCAGGCCAGCTTCAGAACGTACGGCGGAATTGGCGTTGAGGGTGTAGCGATACAGGGCGTCCTCACGCCATCCCGCCACCGGCGTGATCGACAGGTGGCGCGGCCCGGTCTGGAGAATGTATTCGGCTGTTGGTACTGGCGTCCATACCCCTTCCACCAGGGATTCGATGGTCAGCGAGTCCCCGTCCGTGATGGTGGCCTGATCCATATTCTGGGAAAAGCGGACGGAGATGGGCTTGTTTGCCGGGTGCTGCGGAATCGGCAACAGATCATCCGAGGTCTTGCCTCCGGAGCAACGTCCCTGGTGGCCGCTGGCCGTGTTGGCAGAAACTTTGGAGCAGGGGAATCCCGGCAGGGTGGTCAGGGCAATCGGTGACTGATCGGCAGACGTCCCGCTGTGGGTCGGCGCCAGTTCGAAGTCCAGTGTGGAGGTTGCCAGCTCGTGACCAGCAAGATCCTGTATCCCATCCAGTGTCAGGCTGTAACTGGCATCGTGCTCCAGCGACGAAGCTGGTCGCACGGAGAGTACGGAACCGTTGATTGAATGATTAAAGGGCAGTTCGACGCCATCTTTGATCAGCGAGATATTGTCCGTCGTAACCGAACCCGGCAATACCGGCTCAGAGAAGTAGACAATCACCGGATCGCCGGGGCGCATCTTGTCCTGATTGTCCTCACCCGGCACCCAGCTTTTGATTGTAGGCGCTTCGTTATCCACGAAGCTGGCTTCGGGCGGAGCATTGTCCGGGTTGCGGTAGCTTTCCAGGCGGAAGGAAATCAGGCCCGAGGCAACATCCACGCCCATGACGTCGGGCTCAATAACACCAACGGCTTCAATGTTCAGGGCACCGTCTTCCACCATGGCGGTCCCGACCAGGTGAACATGAAGCAGTTCCTGGCCCAGGGCCGCGTTGGCGATGGTGTTGCCGGTATTCAGCGCCATATCGATGTAGAGCTCCACGAGACGGGGGGCGCTTTCGTTATCGGTATGGGGATTTTTCATCAGGAAGCCGTTGGCATCGGACAGGAAGCGAACCTCCACCGCTTCCGATGAGAATCCGGCGGGCAGTGCCCCGGCCACTTTAACGACCACGTCGGAGCCGGTCATCAGGGCGCCGCGATCAATGCGAAGCGGCACACTTTGCCCGGCGTTTTCGAACTTCGGAATAAAACCCAGTTCGGCGAATACGGTGCCGGTGGCGGTTGTGTTATTGCCGCTACCCAGCAGCAGAGAGCTCAGGCTCACCGAGTTATAGTCTGCGCCTGACAGCGCCAGCTTTCCGGTATCGGTGGTGGCCGTCTGGGCCATACGCTCACGAACACCGTTCGGGGAGGCGGAGTCCAGAGGCGTGAACGTCCACGGCGCTTCCGGCGGAAGCTCCAGGGGCGCTTCGGCAATGGTGCTGCGGATATCGTCGGTCAGGCTGATGGTGTAGGTCTGGGACGGATCAAGGTCACCTTCCGGGTCCACGGTGACCCGGTGGCCCTGAACGTACATCTCAGCAGGCACGGGTTCGTTGTTGCCGTCAAGAAGGCTGATGGTCTCGCCGTAGCGCAGGGAATCTTCTTCCACCGGCTCGGTAAACTGGATGCGGAGCACGGAGATGTCCGTGGCCGGGTAGACATCGTCGCCCTTAGGGATAAAACGGGCAACGTGGAAGCCGCTGCCCTCGGTACGGTCGAGCAGCGGGCCCTGGGTGGCGGGCGCCGTGGTAAAAGAAAGTCCGCCACCGGGCAGTTCAATGTTGCCCATCGAGGTGGCCAGGCCGTTATTGGTCAGGGTGTACCGGGTGCCCGGTTTCAATGGCTGCGCCGGTCTGGCGGCGATACCCTGCTGGCCGCTGGTTGTGGTCAGGTCAGTCAGCGCAATGACGTCTCCCTGATCGCTTTCCAGGTGGAGCATGTCCGGGGAAAGCTCGCTTTCATCCACGGACAGTGCCCGGGTAAAACGCATGAAAACCGGGGCGGTGACGGGAACGGCTGCCTGATCAGCAGCCGGGTAGCTGAAATAGAGTTCGCCAGGGCTGTTGTCTACGTCGTCGACGGTTTGTTTTTCGCCGCCACAACCTGTCAGGCCAATACTGGCGGCCATCATTACAATCAGGGTTTTTCTGGAGAACAGCATCGCCGAGACGGATGCATTCAGCGCTCCTTTGCCGGGGCTGGATGAGCCAATCATTCGAATACTCCATTGTTATTGTGAGTCGTTGCGGTTCTTGTGACCGCTTTATCATTAGTGGAGATAGTAGGCCTGGTGATCTGACTAAAGGTGTGGCTTTGGAGACGTAGGTGTAGTTAGCGGCAGGTCAATCCAGCTCACAACCCGCATGGTTGCCCGGTTCGGGAATAAATGCGACGAGAGTTCGTGTTAATTTTTGTTGTGTTTTTGTGACGCGGTTTGCAGTTTGCCCTCCAGCAGTGCTTGTAAATAAAGCTGACGTCGGTGCGATTACGCCCGGCCCGCAAGGGCGCGGGGCTGGTTGAGCGGCCCCGGATTTGCGAGTCCCCGCTTCTTTATGTCGATGAAATTTACATTAACATGAACGTCCTCCCCCGACTTGTTAAGTCTGCGTGTTTCAGGCCCTTGTTTTGGCTTCATATCACCCTTTTGGCGTGCCTTGTGCATCTATCAAGACAGAAGTCAGATCCGGACAACCGGTGGCTCTCCAGTCATAGAGCCCTGACTATCAGACGTAACGCGTCCAAATAAGGGAGATGTCTGTTTGAACGGTGACCATTAACAGGCGATGTATAGCGGAGAATAACTATGAGAACGTTCTCAAAATCCCTGGCGCTGGTGGCTTCCATGTCACTGACCGGCGCCGCTTGGGGAAACATGATCGGGGGCGTTGATGTCGGGGAAGTAGACCCCCTGGAAGCGGAAACCAATAGTCTGAGTCCTTGCACGGGCGGCAGCAGTCCATCAGCGGAGTTGTGCTGGATAAACTCCGTTCTTGGTGGAGATGCAACCTACGGCGTGAAGGAAGAGGATGTCTCCTACCAGTTCGTAGAGGGCAGCTCATCCGTGATCGGGTTCGAGTTGGGCAGTCCGACCGAGTATTTCATGATCAAGAACTCTACCTGGTGGGGGCTGTTTGAGAACAAAAGCAGCCTTGATTGGGCTGTCATTGATACAGCGCTGCTGAGTGCAGGATTCAACCTGCCGGACGGTGAAGAGTTGATCATCAGCCACGTTGCTCCTATCGGCGACACTGTCGTGAGAGTCTCAGAGCCAGGCACCCTGGCACTACTTGGCCTTGGCTTGTTTGCCATAGGTCTTAAAGGTCGCTGGTCCAAGAAGCGGTCATAAAACGGCGGCTTGCCGCCGTGACACGCTGATCAGTGTGTTCATAACGCTCCTCCATGAGGGGCGTTTTTTGTGGGGCGGGGATAATGGTGGGCCCAGCAGGACTCGAACCTGCGACCAAAGGATTATGAGTCCTCTGCTCTAACCAACTGAGCTATAGGCCCTTTTTTCAGCGAGTGCTGTTTTGAAAGGTGTTTCCGGACGGGGAAACAAAGCGGGCGCCATTATACCGGTGAGGGGTGGCGCCCGCTACTGTTGTGGCGGTGTTATCCGTTGTTGCCCTGGTCGTCAATGAAGCCGCGCAGGTGATCGGAGCGTGAAGGATGGCGCAGTTTGCGCAGGGCCTTGGCTTCGATCTGACGGATACGCTCCCGGGTGACGTCGAACTGTTTGCCGACTTCTTCCAGGGTGTGATCGGTGTTCATCTCGATGCCGAAGCGCATGCGCAGTACTTTGGACTCACGGGCAGTCAGGCCGGCGAGCACCATGCGGGTGGATTCGCGCAGGCCTTCAGCGGTCGCGGAGTCGACCGGCGAGAGCGCCTGGATGTCCTCGATGAAATCACCCAGATGACTGTCTTCGTCATCACCGATCGGGGTTTCCATGGAGATCGGCTCTTTGGCGATCTTCAGTACCTTGCGGATCTTGTCCTCGGGCATTTCCATGCGCTCGCCAAGCTCTTCCGGCGTGGGCTCGCGGCCCATCTCCTGCAGCATCTGGCGGGAGATGCGGTTGAGCTTGTTGATGGTTTCGATCATGTGCACCGGAATACGGATGGTGCGGGCCTGGTCCGCGATGGAGCGGGTGATGGCCTGACGAATCCACCAGGTGGCGTAGGTGGAGAACTTGTAGCCGCGGCGGTACTCGAATTTGTCGACGGCCTTCATCAGGCCGATGTTGCCCTCCTGGATCAGGTCCAGGAACTGCAGGCCGCGGTTGGTGTACTTCTTGGCGATGGAAATAACCAGACGCAGGTTGGCCTCGACCATTTCTTTCTTGGCGCGGCGGGCCTTAGCTTCACCGATGGAAACGCGGCGGTTGATTTCCTTGATGTCCGTTACGTCCAGATCCACTTCCGTCTGGATGTTATGGATGCGCTTTTGCAGACGAACAATTTCGTCGATGCGCTCGCTGATAGCAGAGGCGTAGGGCTTCTTGCTGTTGCCAATTTTCTCGGCCCAGTCGAGGCTGGTTTCGTTGCCCGGGAACGACTTGATGAAATCCTTACGTGGCATTTTGCACTCGCGCACGCAGATTTTCATGATTGCGCGCTCGTTCTCGCGGACCAGATCGTTGGTGGAACGGACCACGTTCACCAGTTCGTCAAACGCCTTGTTGCCCAGCTTGAACGGTGCGAACACCTTGCCAAGCTCGTTCAGGGCTTCCTGGGTTTTCTTGTGGCTACGGCCGTATTTTTCCAGGCACTCGTCGGCGGCGCTGAGCTTTTCTTTCAACAGCTCGAAGCGCAGGCGAGTCTCTTCCGGATCCGGACCGCTCTCGGTTTCTTCTTCGCTGTCGTCATCGTCGTCGCTGTCGGATGAGTCGTCAGAGCTGCTGGTGTCCGGGGTGTTGTCTTCGTCCATGAACGGCTCGGCGCCGTCCGGGTCGAGGAAGCCGGTTACGATGTCGCTGATGCGGCCTTCGTTCTCGATGATGCGGTCGTAGGCCTGGATAACGGTGCCGGAGATGCCGGGGAAGTGCGCAACGGCTGCCATCACGTCGCGGATGCCTTCCTCGATGCGCTTGGCAATGACGATCTCGCCTTCGCGGGTCAGCAGCTCAACGGTACCCATTTCACGCATGTACATACGTACCGGGTCGGTGGTGCGGCCAGCGTCGGATTCTACGGCAGCGAGTGCGGCGGCGGCTTCGGCGGCAGCGGCTTCGTCGGCGGTGGAGTCGCCGTCGGTCATCAGAAGCGTGTCTGCGTCCGGTGCAACTTCAGACACCTGAATGCCCATGTCGTTGATCATGCGAATGATGTCTTCGACCTGGTCTGGGTCAGCAATGTCTTCCGGGAGGTGGTCGTTTACCTCGGCGTAAGTCAGGTAGCCTTGTTCCTTGCCCCGTGCAATGAGGTCTTTCAAACGTGATTTCTGCGAATTGCCTGACATAGACACCCTGTGAACTCGCTGTAAACGGAAAAAGTTAAACAGCCATTATAGCTGTCGCTCGGTTGCTCTGCCACCGGATGGTTAGATGGTGATCAACGCTTCAAGTTTCAAGTGCAATACAGGAATGTTCCTGTATTTTCCTCTGTTTATTCCCGCCGGGCAGCCGCAGCTCCCCGGTCAGTCTTCTGTGTGCCCGCTCAGGGCTTTCAGTTCCTGGCGTTCTTCCGGCGTAAGATCCGCAAGGCTGCGCTTGGCGGTCAGTAACGACGTTAGTCGCTGCTTGCGGGCCGCGTCCCGGTCGGGGGTCAGCAGTTCCCTTGCGCCGGCCAGGGTGCTTTCCCGCGACGGTATGTGTTCGATTTCGTCGAACAGGTGATAAAAGCGCGCCCGCGCCTGCTTGTCCGTCGCCAGTGTCTGTACCAGTTTGCGACGGTCGCGTATCTGGCGTTCCAGAATCCATTCCGCGAAGCCCCTTGCCTGGCCGAACTGTCTGGACTGGCGAGCCAGTTCTATGACGTCGCTGGCCATGTCCGGCGCTTCCAGCAGGGCCAGGCACAGCGTGCTGTCCTTGCTTAGCCTGACGTCAATTCGTTCTTCCTGAATACGGTCCCGGCGATCGCCAAACCGCTTCTGGCCGTTTTGCGGTTGACGGTTCTGCCAGTTGTTCCTGCCGCCACACAACCGCAGCATTTCGTGCCACATGGCATCCCGCAGGGTGCTTCTGGGCATCTTGTTCAGCAGTGGTTCCGCCCGGGCCCGGAGTTCTCCCCGGTGCTCTGGCAGCTGCAGGTCCAGGCCCTCGCTCTGCCGGTCAAACAGGTAGCGGGACAGGGGCGTGGCGCCTTCTATTCGTTTCTTGAAAGCCTCCGGGCCTTCCTTGCGGACCAGTGTGTCCGGGTCTTCGCCGTCCGGTAGCATCAGGAACTGGAGGTGGAGGCCATCCGCCATCAGCTCCAGGGCATTTTCCAGGGCGCGATCCGCAGCGCGGAACCCGGCCTGGTCGCCATCGAAACAGAAAACCAGGTGCCGCACCTGCCTGAGCAGGGCGGTCAGACTGTCCTGGTTGGTAGCTGTCCCCAGTGTGGCGACCGCAAAATGGATGTCGTGCTGTGCCAGCGCGATAACATCCATATAGCCTTCCACGACCAGCAGTTTGTCCAGTTGCCGTATGGCCTGCTTGGCTTCATACAGGCCGTAGATCTCGCGGCTCTTGTGGAAAACATCAGACTCCGGAGAGTTGATGTACTTGGCCTTGTCGTCGCCGAGGGTCCGCCCCCCGAAGGCAATGGTCTTGCCTCTGCTGTTGCGGATCGGGAACATCACCCGATTGCGGAACAGATCTCTGGGGCGGCCGTACTTATCGGAAACCGTGCCGGTTTCAATCAGCGGCCCCTGCAAGTCCTTGCTGCAGGAATCAAACAGCGCAGTACCAGTGCCGGGTGCATAACCCAACTGGTAAAGCTGGATGATGTTGTCGTCCAGCCCCCGCTGTCTGAGGTAGTCCCGGGCGAATTCGCCCTGGGGGCTACGCAATGCCGACTGGTAGAGGCGGCTGGCGTAATCCAGGGCGTCGGTCAGTGTCCGGGCCTGTTGTATTTCCTGTTTTGCGTTCTGATCGTAGGGCACTTCCAGGCCGGCGCGCCTGGCCAGTTCCTCGACGGCTTCGGTGAAGCCCAGCCCTTCAAATTCCCGCACAAAGCTGATGGCGTCGCCGTGGGCGCCACAGCCGAAGCAGTGGTAAAAGCCCTTGTCCGGGCGTACGTTGAAGGACGGTGTCTTCTCATCATGAAACGGGCAGCGGGCCTTGTAGCTGGCTCCGGCCTTTTTCAGCGTAATGCGCGATCCGATAAGCTCCGCAAGGTCTACCCGATCCAGTAGATCTTCAACAAAGCGTTGAGGGATCAGTCCGCTCATGATGACTCCGGTTGCGCAGAGGGTGCCGGCTTAGTGTCGTCAATAGCCAAAAATGCCGCCGAAGCCAGGCCTCGGCGGCATTTTGGAATCGCTCTGTGCAGCCTGCGGCTTAACAGGCGATTATTGGTATGCAGTCAAGCGGCGTCAGCTAAAGCTTAGTACAGACGCTCGAACTTGCGCTGTTCCCGCTGAAGCTTCTTGAGATGACGCTTAACGGCAGCAGCTGCCTTACGCTTGCGTACGGCTGTCGGCTTCTCGTAGTGCTCACGGCGACGTACTTCCGACAGTACACCTGCTTTTTCGCAGGAACGCTTGAAGCGACGCAGGGCTACGTCAAACGGTTCATTCTCTTTCACTTTAACAGCTGGCATTCGAAAATCACCTACCTGATGTATTCGGTTTCTGTTTTGTCTGATCGACTCGTGCGTCAGATCGACTCGATACCTGGTCAGATTGGCTAAAACTCGACCAGTGCTCATTTAAGGGCGGCAATGATAGCCCCTGCTCCGGGGTGAGGTCAATGTTTGTTCGATGAAACTGCCAGAGGGTTTCGGCTTTCTGCTAAAATACGGCGCTAACCATTCATGCCACCCGTTGTGATCCTTGTATATGCTGATTCTTGGAATTGAAACCTCCTGCGACGAAACCGGTGTCGCCCTCTACCACAGCGAGAAGGGGCTGCTGGCCCACGCCCTGTTCAGCCAGATTGACATGCACGCGGATTATGGCGGTGTGGTGCCGGAGCTGGCGTCCCGTGACCATGTCCGCAAATTGCTGCCCCTGTGTGACCAGGTGCTGGCGGACGCCGGGCACAGCCGCAAGGACCTTGAAGGCATTGCCTACACCGCCGGCCCGGGCCTGGTGGGGGCGCTGATGGTGGGTGGCTCCGTCGCCCACGCTCTGGGGTTTGCCCTGGGTATTCCGGTGCTGGGCGTACATCACATGGAGGGGCACCTGTTGGCACCGATGCTGGAGCCGCAACCGCCGGCGTTTCCGTTTGTGGCGTTGCTGGTGTCCGGTGGCCACACCCAGCTGGTCCGGGTGGATGGTATTGGCGAATACGAGCTACTGGGCGAATCCGTTGACGACGCCGCCGGTGAAGCCTTTGATAAGACCGCGAAGATGCTCGGGCTCGACTATCCGGGAGGGCCCAGGGTGGCGGCCCTGGCCGAAAAGGGCACCCCCGGCCGCTATCGCTTCCCACGGCCAATGACCGATCGCCCTGGGCTGGACTTCAGCTTCAGTGGCCTGAAAACGTTTACGCTCAATACCGTCACGGCGGCGGAAGAAGCCGGTGGCCTGGATGATCAGACCCGTGCGGATATTGCCCTGGCCTTTGAAGCTGCGGTGGTGGATACCCTGACCATCAAGTGCCGGCGAGCGCTGGAGCAGACCGGGTGCAAGCGCCTGGTCATTGCCGGTGGGGTGAGCGCGAACAAACGCCTGAGGGCAGGGCTGGAGAAGATGGCGGAAAAACTCAGGGCCGGTGTGTTCTACGCCCGCCCCGAATTCTGTACGGATAACGGCGCCATGATCGCCTATGCGGGTTGTCAGCGTCTGCTGGCCGGGCAGCGGGATGGGGACCGCATTGTCGCGGTGCCGCGCTGGCCCATGAATACCTTGCCGCCGGTGTCCCAGCCCCGGGCTAACGGGCTGGTGGACTGACGGGACACTAAAACTTGCTTTCCCGCCCCTGTGCCAGGCGAATCAGGTTGTTGCGGTGGCGCACAACGATCAGGATGGCGAGCAGGCCGAACAGGGGCAAGGTTCTGGGCTCGATCAGCGCGCTGATCAATGGGCCGCTGACGATGGCGATAACGGAGGCCAGTGCGGAAATGCGCCAGCGCCACATTACCAGCAACCAGATGGCGGCCATCAGTAATGTGGTTATGGGGGCCAATGCCAGTCCGGAACCCAGTGCCGTTGCCACTCCCTTGCCCCCCTGGAAGCGATAGAAAACCGGTACCATATGGCCGGTCACGGCGCACAGCGCGACCATGGCCTGGGCCAGGATCGACAGGCCGGCGGCGTGGGCGATCCACACCGGAATAAACCCTTTGGCGGCATCCAATGCCAGGGTCAGGGTGGCGGGCAGCCAGCCACCGTTGCGATAGACGTTGGTGGCCCCTGGGTTGCCGGAGCCGAGGGCCCGGGGATCTGGCAGTTTCCAGAGTTTGCAGATTTCCAGGGCAAACAGCACCGATCCGGCCAAATAGGCCAGGGCACAGAGAAGTACGATCAGTAAAGGGTCGCTCATCGGATTCACGGGCAATTGTCCCGGAGCAAAGACGCGTCCGGGTGATATGTGCGAAAATGCCGGCCCCAAGTGCGGCAGGCCGAGAATCACACAGTATCCGTAGCCTGTACGTTATTCAATCAGCAAAGAGTGTAATCCGGGAGAAAACATCCGGTGGCAGACAGTGTTCTGATCGAAGGCCTGGCCGTAGACGCGGTGATTGGCGTGTATGACTGGGAGCGTGATATCACCCAGAGGCTGGTGGTGGACCTGGAAATGGCCTGGGATAACCGCATTCCCGGGGCATCCGACGACGTCGCCGATGCGCTGGACTATGCCGCCGTGAGCGACGCAGTGACCCGCTGGTTGCAGCAGGCGCAGCCCCAGCTTCTCGAAACGGCGGCCGAAGGCCTGACCGCCATGATCCAGCAGGATTTTGGAGTGCCATGGCTGCGGCTGACGCTGCGCAAGCCGGGGGCTGTCCCAACCGCCAATGCCGTGGGTGTCCGTATTGAGCGAGGGCAGGCGTGATGCCGGCCATGGCGCGGGTCTATGTCAGCATCGGCAGCAACACAGATCGCACGCGCTACGTCACGGCAGCGCTGGATACCCTTGCTCAGTGGTTTGGCGAGCTAACGATTTCACCGGTCTACGAGAGCGAAGCCGTCGGGTTCGATGGCTCACCGTTCTATAACCTGGTGGTTGGCGTGGATACCGACTGGCCTGTAGGCGAGCTTTCACGCCGCTTCAAACAGCTGGAAGCCGATAACGGCCGCCGTGCCGGGGCCCCCAGGTTCAGTGCGCAAACTCTCGATCTGGATATCCTCACCTACGACGGCATGGTCGGAGAGATTGACGGGGTGGAGCTGCCGCGCGTCGAAATCCTTCGCAACGCCTTTGTGCTCTGGCCGTTGTCTGATGTGGCGCCGGACACCCGCCACCCGGTCTGTGGCAAGACCTATCGGGAGCTGTGGCAGGCGTATTCCAGCGACCAGAAGCTCTGGCCCGTGGAATTCACCTGGCAGGGAAAGCGGATCTCACGGGCGTTTTGACCGGAACAGTCGGATCAGTTCGTCTGTTGAGCTATCGCTGGTCGTCTCGGCGGGCTGATCACCGATAATCTGGTCAAGAATGCCCTTGCCCATCTGTTTGCCCAGCTCCACCCCCCACTGATCGAACGAATCCACGTCCCAGATCACGCCCTGTACAAAGGTGCGATGCTCGTACAGTGCAATCAGGGCGCCAAGCGTCTCCGGCGTGAGCTTGTCCATCAGCAGGGTATTGCTCGGTTTGTTGCCCGGGATCACCTTGTGGGGCGCCAGCGCTGCAATGTCGTCTTCTGCCAGCCCGTCCCGCGCCAGTTCCTGGCGGGCTTCGTCCTCGGTCTTGCCCGCCATCAGGGCCCTGGTCTGGCTCAGGCAGTTGGCAAACAGGGTGGCGTGATGCTCACCCACCGGGTTGTGGCTTTGCAGGGGGATAATGAAGTCTGCGGGAATCAGTCGCGTACCCTGGTGCAGAAGCTGGTGGTAGGCGTGCTGACCGTTGGCGCCGACACCGCCCCAGATGACCGGGCCGGTGGGGTAGGTCACCGGTTGGCCGTCCCGGGTGACGCATTTGCCGTTGCTTTCCATGTCCAGTTGCTGCAAATGCGCGGGCAGGCTTTCCAGGTAATGGTCGTAGGGCAGGATGGCGTGGGTCTCGGCGCCCCAGAAATTGCTGTACCAGATGCCCAGCATGGCCATGATCACCGGAAGATTCTGCCCCAGTGGGGTATGGCGAAAGTGCTCATCCATGGCGCGTGCGCCGGCCAGCAGTTGCCGGAAGTTCGCCATGCCCACCAGCAGTGCGATCGGCAGCCCGATCGCTGACCACAGGGAATAGCGGCCGCCGACCCAGTCCCACATTGGAAATATGTTCTCACTGGCGATACCGAAGGCTTCAGCCTCCCGGGGGTTGGCTGTCACGGCGACGAAGTGCCGGGCAATCGTCTCCTCGGTGCCCCCATTGTTCAGGAACCAGTCCCGCGCGATTCGACCGTTCTCCAGGGTTTCCTGAGTGCGGAAGGATTTGGACTGAACGAGGAACAGGGTGGTTTCCGGGTCCACCTGACGCAGAACCTCTGAAACATCGGAGCCATCAATGTTGGCCACGAAGTGCCCGCTGAGCTGATCGCTCTGGTATGGCTGAAGCGCTTCGCAGACCAGTTTGGGGCCCAGGAATGATCCGCCGATGCCGATGCTTACAACGTCCGTAAAGGCTTTCCCGCTGAAGCCGGTGCGCTGACCTGAAAGAACGTCGTTGGTAAACGCCTCCATGCGGGCCAGCGTCTGTTCCACTTCGGGCATGATGTCGATTCCATCGACCACTATCGGGTCGCCGCCTGTATTTCGCAGCGCAGTGTGCAGGGCCGGGCGGTCTTCGGTGACGTTGATGCGGTCGCCACGGAACATGGCTTCTGTCTGTTCCGGTACCCCACACTGTTTCGCCAGGGCCATCAGATTGGTCAGGATATCGTCGGTGACCCGGTTCTTGGAGTAGTCCAGTGACAGGCCCGCCCCGGTGGTGAAAAATCGTCGTGCGCGATCCGGGTCCTGCCGGAACAGGTCCCGCATGTGGGTGTTGTCCAGCCGTTGCCGGAGGTCGGAAAGAATCCGCCACTCGGGGCGGGTGGTGAGCGGCACGGGATCCTGGGGCATGATTGATTCCTTTCGGCTGAAGGGGCTTTTGATCACCGGGTGACAGACAGGTTATCGATCAGGCGAGTGGTCCCAAGGAATGCGGCGACCAGTATGGTCAGTTCGGTATCCTCGGGCATCGCCGGCTTCAGGGTCACGCTGTTGACGATATTGAAGTAGTCCGGCCGCAACCCGGCTGCGGCCAGGGCGTCGTTGGCTTCCTGCTCGAGGGCGCTGAAGTCGGTACGACCTTCACTAAGCTTGCGAGCGCTTTCCTGAAGGGTCTGGTAGACCACCGGTGCAATGGCTCGTTCGTCGTCGGTCAGGTAGCCGTTGCGGGAGCTCTTTGCCAGCCCGTCATCCTCGCGAATGGTGGGAGCACCGATCACTTCCACCGGAATCATCAGATCGCGGACCAGTTTGCGGATAACGGCCAGTTGCTGGAAGTCTTTCTCGCCAAACACCGCAATGTCCGGCTGTACCATATTGAACAACATGGTGACCACGGTCGCCACGCCTTCGAAATGGCCCGGGCGGCTGGCCCCGCAGTGGCCATCGCTGACTTCCGGGACAATCACCTTGGTTTGCTGGACCAGGCCGTTGGGGTAGATTTCCTCGACGCCGGGGGCAAAGACCAGGGTATTGCCGGCCGCCTCAAGCTGCCTCTGGTCTTCTTCCAGGGTGCGCGGATAGGTGTCCAGATCTTCGCTGGCGCCGAACTGCATCGGGTTGACGAAGATGCTGGTCACCACCACGTCCGCGGCTTCGCTGGCCTTGCGGACCAGGGAAATGTGACCCTCATGAAGGTTGCCCATGGTCGGGACAAGTCCAATGGTTTTGCCCTCGCGGCGATAGCCGCGAAGGATGGTGCGTAATTCTTTCAGGGAGTTGATGGTTCTCATGCCTTGAACGTGTGCTCCTCGGCGGGAAATGAGCGGTCACGTACTGCTTTGACATAGGCTTCAACAGCCTTTTGTACGGAACCGGTTTCGGCCAGAAAATCCTTGACGAAACGGGGTTTGCGGCCAGTGGTGATACCCAGCATGTCGTGCACGACCAGCACCTGGCCGTCGGTGTCTGCGCCCGCGCCGATGCCGATCACCGGAGCCTTGACAGCCTGGGTAATGCGAGCCGCCAATGGCGCTGGTACGCATTCCAGAAGAATGATGTCGGCCCCGGCGGCTTCCAGTTCGCAGGCATGCTCAATCATCATTTCCGCCGCGTGGTCGTCGCGGCCCTGCACTTTGTAGCCGCCGAACTTGTTGACGAACTGCGGAGTCAGGCCAAGGTGGGCGCACACGGGCACGCCGCGTTCGCTCAGGGCGGAGATGGTGTCGGTCATCCAGTCCGTGCCTTCCAGCTTGACCATATGGGCGCCGGCACGCATCAGCTCCGCGGCGTTTTCCAGGGCTGCTTCTGTGGTGCCGTAGGTCATGAACGGCATGTCCGCCATGATCAGTGAGCCACGGTTGCCTTTGGCGACCGAGCTGACGTGATAGATCATCTGATCCATGGTGACGGGCAGGGTGCTGTCGTGGCCCTGAAGCACCATGCCAAGCGAATCGCCAATCAGGATCACATCCACGCCGGCTTCACTGACGATCTGTGCGAAGGTGGCATCGTAGGAGGTGAGGACGGAGAAGGCTTCGCCCTTTTGCTTGTATTCCCGCAGGGTATTGATGGTAACAGCCATAAAATCCTTGCCTTGTGGGTGGATGGGCCAAGACCGCGCCGGGGTCAGCCGGCATTCAGGTGTTAAGGGTAATCCGGGGGTGTGGCTGAGGCAATAGTACCACGATCCACGGGATCAACCGGGTGGGAACGGTTCCCGCGGGATCGGGGGCAGCAGGCGCAGATTGTTGTCGGGGCATTGCTGCCTCAGGTGGACAATGGTCTGCCCGTCGGGCAGTGTCAGATCCGCCTTCAGGTCCAACAGGGGTTGCAGCGCAAAGTCGCGGTTGGGAAGTTCCGGGTGGGGGACTGTCAGGCGCTCGGTGTCGATGGTGGCATCTCCGAACACCAGCAAGTCCAGGTCCAGTGTTCTCGGCCCCCAGTGCTGCGTTCTCTCCCGGCCATGGCGGTGCTCAATGGTCTGAAGGTGATCGAGCAGTTCCAGGGCGCCAAGTGACGTACGCAGCCATGCCGCGCCGTTGACGAAATCAGGCTGATCCTGAGGGCCAACGGGGCGGCTGCTGTAGAACGCCGACTGTGCCACCAGTGTAGTGTCTGGCAAGGTCGCCAGTTCAGTCATCGCCCGGGCCAGCTGCGACGTGGGGTCCGCAAGGTTGCTGCCAAGCCCGATAAAGGCGTCCGTCATCGGCATGATCAGGTCCGGTTGGCGGGCTTACGTTTGCGCCGGCGCTTTTTGGGCGCGTCGGCGGTCAGCTCGCTGAGCATGCGCTCCTGGCCGCGCTCGTCGGTCGCCTGGAAGTCGGTCCACCATTGCCCCAGTCCCGGTTCGATCTCACCTGCAGATTCCCGCACCAGCAGAAAGTCATAGGCTGCGCGGAATCGAGGGTGCGACATCGCCATGAAGGCTCGCTTGCCCTGGCGGCGGGGCAGGCGCATCTGCATTTCCCAGATTTCCTTCATCGGGCCGGAGAAGCGCTTCGGAATGGACGTAGCCTGGACCTGGCGGCCAATCACCGTGGCGATGGCGCCATGAAGAGCCGGCTGTACCGGGTCGCCGTTATCCTGGCGGTGGCGCCACTCTGCCTGCAGCGCCGGCCACAGCATCGCCGCGAACAGGAAGTAGGGCGTGACGGACTTGCCCCTGGCAATGCGGGCGTCGGTGTTGCGCAGTGCCTGACGAATCAGTTCGTCCGGCTCGCCGTTATCCAGTGCCCTGACGGTTTCGGGGAACAGCGGAGCCAGCAGGTTGTACTTTCTCAGCAGGTCGTAGGTGGCTTCGCCATACCCGGCAGAGAACAGTTTGAGGACTTCCTCGAACAACCGGGCCGGTGGGATGTGGGTCAGCAGCGGCGCGAGTTCGCGAATAGGCTCTTCGGTGCCCGGCTCGATGTCGAAGCCAAGTTTGGCGGCAAACCGTATTGCCCGGAGCATCCGCACCGGATCTTCGCGGTAACGGGTTTCCGGATCACCAATCAGTCGCAACTGACGATTGTTCAGATCTTCCACGCCGCCTGCGAAGTCGATGACGGTGAAATCGCGGATGCAGTAATACAGGGCGTTGACGGTGAAATCCCGCCGCAGGGCATCTTCTTCCTGGGAACCGTACACATTGTCCCGCAGCAACAGGCCATGCTCGCTGGTGCGACGATCATCGTCGTCTGCTTCGTCGTCCGCTTCCACAGCATTGCCACGGAAGGTGGTGACTTCGATGATTTCACGACCGAAGACCACATGAACGATACGGAACCGGCGGCCAATCAGGCGGGAATTCCGGAACAGGTCGTGGACTTCTTCCGGCGTGGCATTGGTGGCGATATCAAAGTCCTTGGGCTGGCCGCCCAGGAGGATATCACGCACACCGCCGCCCACCAGGTAGGCTTCAAAGCCGGCTTTGTTCAGCCGGCTCAGCACTTTCTTGGCCGGTTCGCTGATCGCGGAGCGGGAGACGTTGTGCTGGTCCCTCGGGATTTCACGCCGCTGGTAGGCGCGTTGCTTCTTTCCGCTACCCGGCATGAAGGACTGGATTTTTTCGACAAACTTCTCGAAGGGTGAGGTATTTGAGTTAGACATTGAATTCCGTTATTGCGAGAGCAAAAAACGAGAGTTTAACGGTTTGGACAGGATTTGCACACGTTTGCGGGCGAATGGCCGGGAAAAGCGGGCAAGAAATGTCCAATCCGGGGCCGGGAGCGGACTTTCCGTGGGCCAGATAATCAAAAGGCGGATCCGTTCTCACGAATCCGCCCTGAAAGCGTTGACGATCTGCATTGTTTTTGTTGTTGCCGGGATTTTTCTTCGTTTTTGTACCCCACTGTGTATCCCTAAATACAGGGATCTCAGTAGCGCAAACGGAAGGCTTTGAATACACAGAGCAGTCAGAAGCATCGAGCAAGTCAGGAGTAAATGCAGTGCCGCCTGGAAGGCGATTCTTCTCTACATCTACAACTCGCACGTGCCAAGGGACCACTAAAAAGCACAGTACCCAAAACACTCAGTTCGCTTACGCTCTAGTTCTTGTTTTTGTTACCGAACGTTTTCCTGCAGCTTTTTGTTTTTGTTTTGACGCTGCGTTGTCACTCTTGTTTTTGTTGTTGTGCGCTTAATAGAGTGCAGGGCGTGTGCCAGTTTTTGGAATATCAATATTAACAATGACTTAGAAAAATGGTGGTCGTAAGTGTTACCCCGTATGCGACCTAAGTGTTACTGAGATCTCGTTTTGTTTTCCGGGAGTGTTACCGTACGGAACGCGCGGTAACAACTGAGCTGGGGTTCACACTTTTAGGTAGCTAACCATGCCGATGATGCCAGCGGGTAGCTGATATTTCAGTTGCCTGAGCTTTTCTTGCGGGGGATGCCAAGGCGTTGGCGACGTTCCCACAGGGATTTGCGGCTGATCCCCAGCTTCTGCGCCAGTTCGGTCTCGCTCATTTTGTCCTGATTCTCCAGAACAAAATGCTGGAAGTAGTCTTCCAGGGACAAATCGTTGGAGGATTCCGGCTCACGGTTGCGGACCTGCTCGTTATTGCCCTCTACCAGGGTTTCCGGAATGTATTCGTCGTCGCCTTCGTACTCCAGGTCCAGCAGGGAGGGAGTGATCAGGTCGGTGTCACACAGGATGGTGGCGCGCTCAATGGCGTTCTCCAGTTCGCGCACGTTGCCTGGCCAACGGTGTCTCTGCATGGATCTCATCGCTTCGGGGCTCAGGTTCAGGTCGGGTTTGCCCATTTTCTCGCCCTGACGACGGAGGAATTTCTGGGCCAGCCCAAGAATGTCTGCCTGTCGTTCCCTCAGTGGCGGAATGCGGACCTGCATGACGTTCAGGCGGTAGTAGAGGTCCTCGCGGAACTCGCCGGTTCGGGTCATGGCTTTCAGGTTACGGTGTGTCGCGGCGATCATGCGCACGCTGACCTTGCGGCTCTGGGTCGAACCGACCTTGCGAATCTCGCCTTCCTGAAGTACCCGCAAGAGCCGCGCCTGGGCTTCCGGTGGCAGTTCCCCGATTTCATCCAGGAACAGGCTGCCGCCGTCGGCCGCCTCGATCAGACCGGTGCGGGCGGAGACGGCGCCGGTGAATGATCCTTTCTCGTGGCCGAACAATTCCGACTCAATCAGGCTTTCCGGTATCGCGGCGCAGTTTACGGAAATCAGTGGTTTGGTGGCGCGCGGGCTGAGCAGGTGCAACGCTCTGGCGGCCAGCTCTTTGCCGGTGCCGGACTCACCCTGGATCAGCACCGTGGTTTCTGTGGGTGCCACCTTGCGAATCAGGGTGAAGACTTTCTGCATGGCCTCGCACTTGCCGAACATGATGCTGGCGGGGTCGCTGCGGTTAATGTCCCCGCTCTGGTCAACCGTATCGGCGTCCGTGTCATCCGTTGGCGGGGTGTGTTTCCGCGCCAGGATGTTTTCCACGGCCGCGAGCATCTCATCGTGATCAAACGGCTTGGCGATGTACTCCACTGCCCCCATTTTCATGGAGTCCACGGCTGAGCGCAGGCTGGCGTAGCTGGTCATGATCAGCACGGGAGTATTGGGTGCGCGGTTGATCAGTTCGGTGCCCGGGGCGCCAGGCAGGCGCAGATCGGAGATGATCAGGTCGAAGTCATCCGGATCCTGATTCTGTTCGGCTTCCTCAACGGAACCGGCATCGGCGACCTCATAGCCGGCGTGCTGCAGTAATTTCCTTACTGCGGAGCGAATGATCTCTTCGTCTTCTACGATCAGAATGCGAGGCATAGGGTTTTACAACCTTTCGTTCTGGCTGGTGGCAGCATTTTCGGGTTCCGGTTCGTAAGCGGGCAGTTTTAGCTGTACCCGGGTGCCCTGGCCGGAGGTCGGGTTGGCCGGGCTCTCCACATGGATGTTGCCGTAATGCTCTTCAATGATGCTGTATACCAGCGATAGACCAAGGCCGGTGCCCTTGTTGGGGGCCTTGGTGGTGTAAAAGGGTTCGAATATGTGATCGAGTTGATCCCGGGGGATGCCCGACCCCTCATCGGCGACTTCGATGATAGCGGAGTAGCCATCGCGGTTTCCACTGGCTCTTATGGTGCCTCCTTCCGGGGAGGCGTCGCGGGCATTGGCCAGCAGATTTACAAAGACCTGAACCAGCCGTTGCTCATCGCCCAGCACCATCAGGTGATCGGGGCAATCGTTGATGTACGTGATGCCCATGCCACGGTCACTGAGAGACAGGAGGTTGATGGATTCGTCCAGGCAACGGCGGATAACCACCGGTTCGTAGCGGTTGGCCTGAGAGTGGTTGCCGGTGCGGGCAAAATTCATCAGTGACTGCAGGATGGTCGAGATCCGCCGCGTTTGCTGCTGAATCTGCTCCGCCGTTGAGAGAATCTCCGGGTCTTCGGTTTCCAGTTTCAGGTTCTGGGCCAGGGAGGATATCCCCGTCACCGGGTTGCCGATTTCATGGGCTACGCCTGCCGCCAGTCGCCCGACTGAGGCCAGGCGTTCGCTGTGCATCAGCTCGTCTTCCAACAGCCGGGTTTCGGTCTGATCTTCCACCAGGATGATACTGCCCCCTTCCGGGTGGTCGGGGCCACTCAGGGCTGCTTTGTGCAGGTTCAGCCAGTGAGGTTTGCCGTTCAGGTCCATCCGGTGTTTGTAGCGGTGCAGGTCTTCGCCGCTATTGAAGTCATCCAGCAGCAGGTGCCAGTGCTCCGGGAGTGCCAGCAGGCGGGCGCCAACCACGTCATCCGCAGTGATATTGGTGAGCTGTTCCATGGCGTTGTTCCACATCAGAATCTCGCCATCGTCACCCACGGAGCAGGCGGGTATGGGCAGGTTCTGAAGGGTTTGCCGGTAATGTCGGCGCAGGTTGTCCAGCTCTCCCGCCAGGCCCGTTAACTGGTTCTGGTAGTCACCCAGGGCCCTCTCCACGTAGCGGATGTCCTGGGCGGTGCCGCCGCTGGCCATGGGCTTGTAGCCCAGGTGGCGCTTGACCAGGTCCCTGGCGACAGCCGGGCCCAGAAGGCCTGACAGGTTGATCTCCACCTGGTCCCTCAGCCGCCTCAGCTGGTAGGGGCGGTATTCCATGTTAGGCAACTTGAGCTGCGCCAGGGCGCGTTCGACCTCGCGCCTGGCCACGCCATGGCCCAGGGGATCGGCCAGCTGGACGACAAAGTCCGCCGATGAGGTGGCGACAAGTTCCCGGCGGTGAGGCCGGGACAGGGCTCCGAGGGAACACGCCTGGGCGGCACTGGTTTCTTCGGCGGTGCTGGTACTGAGAATAGAGATCAGCGCGAACACGGTGACATTAACGGTGAGGCTGATGAACGTGAAAATGTGCCAGTTGCTGTAGTCCGGTACCAGCGGCGCACCAAGCCATTCCAGCAGGTTCGCGGTATGGGAGAAAGGCAGCACCAGGGTGAAGATCCAGATCGCGAGCCCGGAAACCAGTCCGGCGATCAATCCGCGCCGGTTGCCTTCCGGCCAGTAGATCACGCCGAGCGCGCCCGGCAATAACTGTAGTGTGCCGGACAGCGAGATAGCGCCAAGAATGGACAGGTCGAGCCTGGTGCCAATGGTTTCATGGAACAGCAGCGCCGCAAAAATAATGACGGCAATCAGCAGGCGCTTGATCCATTGCAGCCAGTGATAGATGTCACCATGGTCTTTCGGGGTGCGCAGCGGCAGCACCACGTGGTTCAGTACCATGCCGGCCAGCGCCAGGGTACTTACGATCATCAGGCCGCTGGCGGCGGACAGGCCGGCGATATACATCAGCAATGTCAGCGCAGGACTGCCCAGGGCCTGGGCCGTGCCGATCGCGAAAAAGTTCGGGCCCGTGGTTGCCGCGAGTTCCTGACCACCCCAGAGAATCAGAGGCACCGGCAGCCCGAGCAGTAACAGGTACAGCGGCAGTCCCCAGCTGGCCTTGGCGAGCGCCTTGGGCGAGGGGTTCTCACTGAAGGTCATGTGGTACATGTGGGGCAACACCAGGGCGCCGGCGAAGGACATCAGCATCAGTGCGCGCCAGCTGCCGTCGTCAATGCTCATGGCCATGGTGTTGGCCGGGGAGCTCTGGTTTTCCAGCCAGGTTTCCAGGCCGCCCATGCCACCGAAAACGCTGAACAGGATGACGCCGCCCAGGGTCAGCAGGGCCACAAGCTTGACCACGGAATCGAAGGCGATTGCCAGGACCAGCCCCTGATGGCTTTCGGAGCCCTGGTTGCGTCGGGTTCCGAACAGCATGGCAAACAGCACCACGGTGATGCTGAACATCACACTGATCAGGTTGCGGGAGGTGTCCGGGGCCAGCAGGCTGGCCGAGGTGGACACGGCCTGTATCTGCATACTGAGCAATGACAGGATAGCCGCGCCGGAGCAAATGGTCACCAGGGTGCCCGCCCACTGGCTGCGATAGCGGTAGGCGAACAGGTCGGCCAGTGACGTCAGTTGATAGGCGCGACCAATGCGCATGACCGGGTTCAGCAAGACCGGAGCCAGCAGGAAGGCGCCACTGATGCCCAGGTAATAGGCCAGGAAGCCGAAGCCGGATTCGGCGGCAACACCGACAGCGGCATACACCGCCCAGATACCGGCATACACCCCCAGGCTCAGGGTGTAGACCAGGGGGTGCCTGACCCAGTGCCGTGGCACGACTCCGCGCTCGGTAATCCAGGCAACGCTGAAGAGGATGATCAGGTAGAACAGGCTGGCCAGCAGCAGGCCGGTAGCGCTAAAACTCATTTGGGTCTCGCCGCCACTCAAGCCAGAACCCGATGGCGATCAGTCCGGCCCAGATAACATAGGGGGTGTACCAGGCGTTGCCCGGTGAGGTCCACCAGTCGAGGATGTTCGGTGAAAAAATATAGATGGCCAGGACCAACAGGAAGACCAGACGATAGATATACATCAGGCATGGTATCCGCGCTGAAGTTTGTGAAAGGCTCGGAGCCTCTGAACAGCTCCTTATACCATGTAGCTTACCGGGATGTCAGGGGGATTGCCTCCCGCTGCCAGTGTCTGGTTGCCCAGGCAAGAACATCGGCGACCGGCTGCAGGTGCAGCTCTGGTGGTGGATTTTGCCCCAGGGCTTCGAGAGCCTGGGCCAGGTTCCGGGCAGGTTGCTGATCGTCCAGTGCCGGGGCGTGGTTCTGCTTGCTGAGTTTCTGACCTTCGGCATTGAGAATGACCGGGATATGGAGCCAGCGCGGCGGGGTTGCGCTCAGCGCCCGGTAAACCTGTTGTTGCTGGGCTGTCATGTCCAGCAGGTCGGATCCCCTTACCACGTCGGTAATACCCTGATCGATATCGTCGACCACTACGGCCAGCTGGTACGCGTAGAAACCCTCCTTGCGCAGAATGACCGGGTCGTCCACCTCGGCGGTGACCGGTTGAACCTGCGGCCCCAGCAAATCGTCTGACCAGTGGCAGGTTTCATCCTGAAGGGCGAATCGAATTGCATAAGGGCGGTCTGCCGGCGGGCGGTTACCGTCACGGCAATGGTCCGGATGCCGGCCGTGATGCTGTTTCAGCTGTTTTCGGGAGCAGCCGCAGCGGTAGGCCGACCGGGTTGTCAGTAGTTGATGGATAGCGGTTTGATAGGCATCGTGCCGCTGTGACTGAAAGCGCACGGGTTCGTCTGGCTGCAGTCCGTGGCAGTCGAGGCTGTGAAGGATGCTGTCGGTGGCTTCCGGGCTCTCCCGCAGGGGATCAAGGTCTTCAATGCGGACCAGCCAATGGCCCTGCCGGGTCCTGGCTTCCAGGTAGCTGGCCAGTGCGGTCACCAGGGAGCCAAAGTGCAACGGGCCTGTGGGGGAGGGGGCGAACCGACCGCGGTAAGGAATATCAACCATAGCAATCAGTTGACCGGCCCGCTATTGCTACCAGGCCGGTTGGTCTGACGATGGTCCGGCTCAGATGCCGGTCTGACGCTCGCGGATTTCCGCCAGGGTCTTGCAGTCAATGCACAGGGTGGCCGTCGGACGTGCTTCCAGGCGGCGAATGCCGATTTCCACGCCGCACTGGTCACAAAAACCGTAGTCGTCCTTGTCAATGCGATCGATGGTCTGGTCGATTTTCTTGATTAACTTTCGCTCACGGTCACGGGTGCGCAGTTCCAGGCTGAATTCTTCTTCCTGGGTTGCGCGGTCGCTTGGATCCGCGTAATTTGCGGCGTCTTCCTGCATGTGGTGCATGGTGCGGTCCACTTCTTCCATCAGTTCCTGCTTCCAGCGCAGCAACAGATTCTTGAAGTGCTCCAGCATTTCAGCACTCATGTACTCTTCACCCTTCTTCATTTCATAAGGGGTGAAGTTGGTAAAACGTTCGCGTGGTTGTTCTGCAGTGTTTGCCATTGAACCCGGCCTCTTGTTTGTACTTCACAAGAACGCTTTGCTTCCCGCCGCGCCAGCCTTGGCTGCGCGGTTTAACCCTGGATGAAGCATTCGTCCTGAAACGGGAATTTGCGGAAAATAGCAGATAAGTCACAGGGGTGCCAGCCTTGTGATCAGACTTTCACACGGAGACCTCCATGAACTTCCCCCAACCCCTGATTAAAGGCAAATTGATTCGACGTTACAAGCGTTTTCTGGCGGATGTGCTGCTGGACGATGGCTCAGAGGTGGTGGCCCATTGCCCCAACACGGGCTCCATGCTGGGCTGCCAGCCGGATAATGCGCGGGTTTGGCTGAGTGAGAGTGACAACCCCAAGCGGAAGCTTCGTTACACCTGGGAGTTGGTGGAGACCGCGCCCGGGGTGCTGGCCTGCATCAATACCGCGCGCCCCAATGCCCAGGCGAGAGAGGCCATTGAGGCCGGTCGGGTGAAAGAGTTGTCAGGCTATGGTAGTTGTCGGGGTGAAGTCCGTTACGGGGCTGAGAAAAGCCGTATTGATCTCCACTTGTCGGGGCACGACGAGCTCGCCGATGCCTGGGTCGAGGTCAAGAACGTCACCCTGTGTGAGGACGGCTCAGGGTTTTTCCCGGATGCCGTGACCACGCGGGGGCAGAAACACCTGCGGGAACTGATGGCGCAAGTGGCGGCGGGGGATCGTGCGGTCTTGCTGTTCGTGGTCAACCACACCGGGATCGAGTCGGTGCGTCCGGCGGACCATATTGATGCCACCTATGGGGTGTTGCTCAGAGAGGCGGCCGGCGCGGGGGTGGAAGTGCTCGCTTACCGTGCGGATCTTGGCAATAAGGCGGGGCCCACCGGCAGGCTGGCGCTGACCAGCCCTGTGCCCGTTATTCTGGACGCCTGACCAGAAGATCGTCACCGGTTTCGGTCACCTCCAGGGGGATCAGGGCGTCCCCCTGGCAGGGGCCGGCGATGCACTCACCGCTGTCTGGCAGAAACAGTGCGCCATGGGTGGCGCACTGAATGAAGCAGTTATCCGCATCCATGAAGCGACCGGGCATCCAGTTCAGTTCAATGCCCAGATGCGGGCAGCGGTTGAGATAAGCATAAACCTTGCCGCTGCGGCGGAACACAAAGCCCCGCTGATCCATTGTTTGTTGCTCAGGATTGCCCTTGACGAGTGTGAACTCGACAAACTGGCCCTCCCTGAGTTCAGCCGGTTGGCAAACCCGTTGCCATGATGGGGCGCTGGTCATCCCAGCCCGAAGTGCTGACGTATCCGGTCAGCAACCGCCTCGGCAACGTGCTCCTGATCGGTGTGGAGGTGGATGGTGTGGGTCTTTTCCTCGGTCGTCAGCGGTTCAAACCAGGTTTGCTGGGCATCGAGGAGTTCTTCAGTGGCTTCTGAGGCATCGCCGGAGCGTTTGCGAATCCACTCTCTGCGCAGATCTTCCGGGGCTTCACAATGGATCAGCGCGAACGGAATCCCCTGGTTTTCCGCCACATCCGTCAGCAGTGTCCGCTCACTCTGTTTCAGGGAGGCGGCGTCCACGATGACCGGAAGGCCGGCGCCAAGCAGGTTGCTGGCGATGTCGGCGAGCCGTTGATAGGTCTTCCCGGTGGCTTCTGGCGTGTAGATGTTGCCGCCGGCGGGCGATTTGCTCTGATCCAGCGGCCCCAGGCCAAACAGTCGTTTGCGCTCGACATCCGATCGCAAGCGAATCAGTCCGAGCTCCTCCGCCATTGCTGCACTGACGCAGGTTTTACCGCTGGCGGACAGGCCGGTAGTTGCCAGCATGTAAGGATTGGGAATGGCGCTGTAGCTTTCCGCCAGTTGGGCGTAGTCCTGATAACGCTGCATGAGCCCGGCTTTTTCGGCTTCCGAGAGCGAGGGATTGCCCAGGGTGAACAGCGCGATCTTGGCCCGGACCATGGCGCGGTAGGCCTTGTACAGGGGCAGCAGCGGCAGGGCGCCGAAGTCGTCCCGGTATTCCAGGTAGGTGTTCAGCACCAGATTCGCCAATGCCGGCTCGCGGCGGGATTCCAGGTCCATCAGCAGGAACGCCAGGTCATTGATGACATCAATCCAGCGGAAGGGCTCATTGAACTCGATGCAGTCAAAGACGGTAACCTCGCCGTTGAATACGGTGATGTTGGAGAGGTGGAGGTCACCGTGGCATTCGCGGACAAACCCGTTTTCCCGTCGGCTGGCAATCAGCTCCCGCTGGCGCTCGAACGTGGTGCGCGTCCACTCTTCCAGGTTGTCCAGCTGTTGCAGCAATGACTTGTCATCAAGCAGGGGGCGGATCTGGTCAAAGTTTTCCTGCATGGCGGCGTAGACCGCCTCCGGCGTGCCCAGGGGTTTGTCGCTGGCCACTGTCGGCAACTGTTCGTGGAAACCGGCGGCCTGCCGGGCCAGGCTGGTCAGCAGCTCCGGTGTCAGCGCGCCTTTTTCCTGGCGAACATCGAACAGCTCGTTCTGATCGAACTGGTGCATGCGGATGGCATACTCAAACGCTTCCCCATCGCCTCCGATTTGTGGGTTGTCCGGGGTTCCGGTGATCGGCACTACGTCCAGGTAAAGGCTTTCCGCGAGGCGGGAATTCAGTCTCAGCTCTTCTTCGCAAAAGTGCTTGCGGCGGTCCAGCGTGGAGAAATCGAGAAAGCCGAAATCCATGGGCTTCTTGATCTTGTAAGCATAATCGCCAGTCAGGATGACCTGGGAGATGTGAGTCTCGAAAACCTGGAATTCCGTGACCGGATGGTCATACAGCGCCTCATTCTGTAGCGCCAGAATCAGGTCGTGGGTGTTGGTGTCGCTCAAAGCTCTCTCCTCGCATTCCCTGAACTTGTTGATTTTTCTTGGACCTATCATAACGGGCAGATTACAGAAATAACACATGGATAACCTGCCTTCCGGGCCGATGCTTTCGTTATAATCGCGCCATGAAAAAAACATCACCCCCGAAAAAGTCTGCGAAGAAAAAATCCGGTAAGGGCAGTTCTGCAAAGCGGCCCTGGTTCTGGCGCCTGTTCTGGCGCGTTTCACTGACCGGGCTGGTATTGCTTGCCGGCTGGATGGTGTATCTGGATGCGGTGGTCACTTCCCGCTTCGAGGGACGGCGGTTTGAGGTACCCTCCCGGGTCTATGCCCGCCCCCTGGAGCTTTATGACGGCGCCAGCATCAGTTCCGGCGACCTCCAGCGCGAGCTGGAATTGTCGGGGTTCCGCAAGGGCGACGGCATCAGGCCCGGAACCTACAGCCGTAATGGCGGCCGTTTCGTGATCAGCTCCCGTGGCTTTCTGTTTGCCGATGGCCTGGCGCCCCGGCGCCGGCTGGCGTTAACGATCTACGGGGATCAGGTTCAGGATTTCCGGGTGGTGTCCGGCGAGAACTCCCCCATCGTCCGTCTCGAGCCTGCCCAGATCGGCGGTATCTATCCCGCTCACAAGGAAGACCGGGTGCTGGTGCAGCTGGATGAGGTGCCCGGGCTGGTCAAGGAAGCGCTGCTGACGATTGAGGATCGCGGGTTTTATGATCATTACGGTGTCGCACCGTTGTCCATTGCCCGGGCCATGATGGTCAACCTCCAGGCCGGTCAGATTGTTCAGGGCGGAAGTACGCTGACCCAGCAACTGGTCAAGAATTTCTTCCTGACCCGGGAGCAGACCCTGATCCGCAAGGGTAACGAAGCGTTGATGTCGGTGCTCCTGGAGCTGCACTACGAAAAAGACGACATTCTTGAAACCTACCTGAACGAGGTGTATCTGGGGCAGGCGGGGACCCGCAGCATCCACGGTTTTGGACTGGCCAGCCAGTTCTATTTCGGGGAGTCGATCCGGGATCTGGGATTGCATCAGGCTGCGTTGCTGGTGGCTATGGTCAAAGGGCCGAGCTACTACAACCCGCGCCGTCACCCGGAGCGGGCCATGGAGCGCCGGAACCTGGTTATCGATGTGATGGCAGAAGAAGGCATTGTCAGCGAGTCCGAAGCGAATCAGGCGAAAGCCCGGCCACTGGGAGTCAGTGAGAAGCCGTCGTATTCGGAAAACCGTTATCCGGCGTACATTGATCTGGTCCGTCGTCACCTGGCGCGGGATTACAAGGAAGAGGACCTGCAAAGCGAGGGGCTGCGCATCTTTACCACCCTGAACCCCGGGATCCAGAATGCCGCCGAGTTCGCAGTGGAAGACATGCTGTCCCGAATGGATTCGGGGTCGAGCGACACCACCCTGGAGTCCGCCATGGTTGTGACCTCCCGTGACAGCGGGGAGGTGCTGGCGATGGTGGGTGGTCGCGATCCCCAGTTTGCCGGTTTCAACCGGGCTCTGGATGCCAGGCGCCCCATCGGCTCACTGATCAAGCCGTTCATCTATCTGACGGCCCTGAAGAATCCGGAACGCTACACGCTGATCTCGCCAGTGGAAGACAAGAAGTTTTCCCTGGTCTTCGACGATGATCGCCGCTGGGAGCCTGATAACTACGATCATAAGGAGCGCGGCGAGGTTCCGCTGCACGAGGCTCTGTCCCATTCCTATAATCTGCCGGCGGTGAGGGTTGGCCTTGACGTAGGGGTGGATTCGGTCCGGGATACCCTTCAGGATTTCGGCGTAACCAGTCCGATATCCCAGTATCCCTCCATGCTGCTGGGGGCTGTGTCCATGACACCGGTGACCGTCGCGCAGATCTACCAGGGGCTGGCGACGTCCGGCTTCAATACGCCACTGCGGACGATACGCCAGGTAACGGATGCCGGTGGTGAGGCTTTGTCCCGCTACAGCCTGAAGGTGGATCAGGTGGCGGACCCTGCTGCCGTTCACCTTGTACAGTACGCAATGCAGGAAACCATGCAGGAGGGAACTGGGCGTTCGGTGTACCGGTTCGTGCCACAACAACTGAGCCTGGCAGGAAAAACCGGCACCACTGACGATGGTCGGGATTCCTGGTTTGCCGGTTTCAGCGGCGATCTGATGGCGGTTACCTGGGTGGGGCGCGACGACAATGGCCCGACATCCCTGACAGGGGCGACCGGTGCCTTGCCGGTGTGGGCAAGGTTCATGTCACAGGTGCCCCAGCATGGGTTTTCCCCGGTGGTACCGGATGGCGTGGATTACCACTGGGTCAACACACAACGGCAGGCTCTGAGTGATGAGCACTGCGACAATGCACGCCTGGTTCCGTTTATGACCGGTAGCGAGCCTGACCAGCAGGTCTCCTGCTCAGGCAATCTGGAGCGGCGGATCCGAGGCTGGTTTGAAGGACTTTTCCAATGAACACGACAACCCTGAGAAATGCCGGTTTGCTGGCGTTGACGCTGACGGTCGCCGGCTGTGCCTCGCCCGGCGGTTCAATATACGTTCCGGCGGGTGGCTCCTCCCGCGATGTGGAGGAAGCCCCCGAGCCGCCACGCACGTCTCCGAGGGAAGAGGAGACCCGCATCGAACGCAAGAGTGAGCAGCCACCAGAGCCGGCGCCGGACCGGCGCACAAGTTCACCGAGCTATCAGGACTCCGGTGATCAATTGTCTCCGGCGGCACAAAGCCTGATCAGGCAGGCCGATGGCTACCTGGCACAAGGGGATGCCGCGGCGGCGGTGGCGCAGCTCGAACGTGCCCAGCGAATTGCACCACGCTCAGCGGAAGTGTACTTCAAACTCTCCGAAGCTTATGTCGCCATGGACCAGCTTGGTTCAGCCGAGCAGTTTACGCTTAAGGGGCTGTCTCTGGCGGGGAGTGATGCCCGGCTGCAGCGGGCCGGATGGTTGTTGCTGGCGGATATTCGCAGGGCCCGGGGAAATGTGGCGGGCGCGGATCAGGCTGAGCAGAGGGCTGGGGCTCTTTGACTCTGACCGAGTTAAAAATAAGCCCCTGAAAACAGGGGCTTATTGGGCTGCAAGAAGAACTGACTTGATTACTGGATCGTTTCCGCGCTGGTTTCCTCGCCGGCAACAACCGTAACGTTCTGGGTTCCGATGAACTCCAGAGTGTCGTCTTGTTCGTTTTCATCAAACTGGCAAGAGTAGCTCACGGTGTAGGCACCCTCGGTCAGGAAGGCGGCGGTATAGTTATAGAGGCTGTCGTTTCCCTCATTACTGACCGGAACCACCATCAACGGTCCCTCTTCATTGTTGACATTCAGATCAGTAGGCGTTACATCAGCACCGCTGTAGATGTAGACTGAACCTTCGTACTCACATTCTACTGGGCCACTGTTGATGCCTGAGTAGTCTACCTCTCCGGTGATGGAGCCAACCTCCAGGTTATTAACCAGACGCAAGGCTGGTCTCAACATGTAATTAGCCAAAGCCTCTCCCGCAGGATTGACGATAGCCTTTCGTACGTCGAAGTCGATGGTGAAATCTGTACTGGTGTCGGCAGCGACTACGAACTCGCCTTGCAGCTTTAGGCCACTTTGCTCGCCGGACGGAACGGCTAGTGAATATTCTGTGTCACCAGTGCCATTCAGTTTAATAAATGAATTGTCGGTATCAACAATCAGGCGCAGTTGCGTGTAGTTGCCCGCCACGACTTCTTCATCGGTAATGAGTGGTTCGGTGACGCCACCCTGCAAGTCCAGCAAGTTAACGGTTTCAAACCCGTCCAGCGGGAATGAAATCCAGTCACCATCGGCAGGCTTCAGCTGGATCTCTGTAAACGCAACGGTGACGTTACTGAATTCAGTTGCCGGCGCATCCGTAAGGCCAAAGGAAACGGTGCCGGTTGCGTCGGAATCCGAACTGCCGCTACCACAGGCAGCAACCCCTGCAGCCAGGGCAGCAACCGTAAAGAGTTTCAGAGAGCGGTTCATATAAACCTCCGTGGTCTATTATTTTGAAAGTGCAGAACGCTGGAAACGCGCTACATGTCATTTATTAAACGATAGGAGTGGTTACCGGGTTCCTGCATTATTGTGAACGTTTTCTCATTTTCTGGACATAAAACTCAATCGGTCGGATAAAGTCTGCGTATGACGTATCCGCTAACTGGTATAGACTTGTCGACCGACTCCAGTCAGACAACGCTTTTAAAGCAAGGGCGAGTACCTGTTTTGGCATTACTTCCTTTCCGACCTTCACAGTCCAAACGATTTGAAAAGCTGGTTCAGCCACATTTGCAGGCCATGTACCGCTTCGCCTTTCGTCTGGCGGGGCAACAGCAGGATGCGGAGGATCTGGTTCAGGACGTCGTCGTCAAGCTCTATCCCCGTCTGGATGAACTGGAAACGGTAGATCAGTTGAGGCCCTGGCTGAACCGTGTTCTGTACCGACACTTTATCGACCAGGTGCGCCGCAAGGGGCGGCAGTCAGATCGCCCCCTTAGTGAAGTTGTGGATGCGGAAAGCCAGTCGGCCTATCTGGAGAGTTTTGCGTCGGATGACGCGGGGCCGGATGTGCAGCTGGATATCAGTCGTCTTGGGCCTGTCCTGGATCAGGTCATGGCGACCCTGGCCCCGGACCAGCGTGCCCTGATCATGCTCCACGATGTCGATGGCTGGCGGCAGGAGGACATTGCAGAGGTTCTTGATATCCCGCTGGGTACGGTTAAATCACGGTTGCACCGGTGCCGGGCGGCATTGCGGGAAAAACTGCAAAGGGAACTGGAACCTTTTTCAGACATCGGACGTGTGAAAGAATGAGGTGATGGATATGTCTTGTCGTGAATACCGGGAACTGTTGGTTCCCTACCTGTTAAATGAGTTGTCTGCGGATCAGGCTGCCCGGATGGAGCGGCATGTGGCGGACTGTGCTCATTGTGCGACGGGGCTGGCCAATGAGAAAGTGCTGCAGTCGACCTTTGCTGATCGTTATGCCATTCCGGATCCATCACCGGATTTTGAGACCCGGGTATTGGCTGCTGCCAGCGCCCGTGCCAACGGAGGATCCGCTCACCGTGGCTGGAGCACCCCAGTGGTTGGTGGCGCTATCGCTGCCGCGTTGGCACTGGGTATAGCCTTGGGGGTGGGTTTGAAACCTGGCGTGGATACGTCTCAGCCTGCGGTTGCGACCAGTCAGTCGGAGACTTCTGAGCCGTCGGTCAACGCCTCTCCGGTGGCCAGCGAGCCGGTGATCCAGACGGTGCGCCTGGCCTTCAGTTCAGGTCAGCCGCTTGAGAACGTGACACTGACGCTGGAATTGCCTGCCAATGTCGAATTGGCAACGTTCCCCGGCAGGCAACAGTTAAGCTGGAAAGTCGATCTGGAGCAGGGCGAGAATGTTCTGGCATTGCCGCTCCGGGTGCTGTTCCCCGGAACCGGGGACCTGGTGGCGCACATTGACGATGGCCAGCGCCAGAAAACCTTCAGGGCAGCGATCCCCGGTCAGACCAGGGCAGATAACACGGAGCCAGCATCATGACAACGCACGACAGGCAGTGGTTAAAGCCGGCACTGATGTGCCTGGTGGCGCTATTTGCATTACCAGCAATGGCTCAGGCCAGGGATGACCTGGATGTGACCATGCGAATGGTTGTGGATGACGAAGATTTGACCAGTTCAGTGGTTCGGGAGATCGAATTGCCCGAGCCCATGGTGTCGGGGAAAGCTGATCGCCGGGGCGCGCCTGACGTTCCTGCCCGTCCGGAACGGCCGGATATTGACACTGCTCTGGACGCCATGGAGCGTGGGCAGGAGATTGGCGAGTCGGCTTCCGAAAGGGCGAGCGAAGCGCGCGAGATCATTGACTCTGATCGTCCCGGCAATGATGGACTGCTGGACACGTTACCCGGCAAGGACGATATCAGCGACTTGCCGGGGACGGGTGATGTGACCGATGGTGTTGGTGAACTATTGGACGGCGCCAGCGATAAGCTTGATAAGGATAACCTCGAGCTGTAACCGTTCGACAACAGAACAGAAATTTCCCTTTGCTGGTACGAAGCAGTGCGTACTTATGGCAGCGCACTTTTTTCCTGCCTCTCCTTGTTATACTCTCCTGAGTTAACGTCGGCGATACTGGCCTTGAAGCCAGCACGCCGGTGAACGTTTTCCTCAGGCTCCGGAGAGATCTGTTTGCAGGCTGCAGTTCGGCTTTCCACTCTATCTTGCTTGTTGCTGATAGCGACCATTTCTGCTCCGGCAGCTGCCTCCGACGTTCCCAGAGAACGGATGGCTGCCGGTATTGAACACTTCCAGAGCGGGGATCTTGAGTCGGCCAGACATGCGTTTGAAGACGCGCGGGCGGCAGGGCTTGAGAGCCATTCCCTGCTGTACAACCTCGGTGTTGTGTATTACCGGTTGGGTGAATACGACCTGGCCGAAGACGCATTCTCTGCGCTGCTTGAAACCGCCAACAAAGCATTGGCGGAATATAACCTTGGGCTGGTAGCCAAGGCCGCGGGTGATTTGGAGGCTGCCAACAGGTGGTTCGTCCGCGCGTCTGCAGAGTCTTCTCCCGAGAAAATCCGGGCGCTGGCCGCTATCCAGCTTGAGGAGGCAGGAGAATCCGAATCGCCAGCCCACCCCTCGATGCCCTGGATGGGCTATGTGTCCCTGGCGGGGGGCTACGATAACAACATTGCCAGTGTCCCGGAGTCCGGGAGCTCCGGCCGCGAAGGCGGTTTTGGTGAGTTGCTGGCGGCAGGGTCGGCAGATGTCTACCAGTCCGGCGACTCGGTTTTTCGGCTGGAAGGCGCTGCATACTCTCGCCAATATCCTTCGGAGTCCGAATTTGATACCGACCTTCTTCAGTTCGGAGCTGGCTGGCTGACAGGCCTTGGGCCGGGCAGAGCCGGCGTCACCGCTGGTATCAGCCAGTCCTGGTTTGATTCTGATGCACTTGAGCGTACCTATCGGCTGGATCTCTCCTATCGGCTTGACCAGTGTCCCTATGCAGGTTCCGGCTCGCGGTGTCAGGCATCGGTGTCATCCGGGTATGTTGAAGGCGGTGACGGGTTTGAGGCCTATGACGGTCAGTGGTACCAGGCCCGACTGAAGGGGCGTAAGGATTACACCCACTGGCGCATTGATGCCCAGTATCGCTGGGACCTTAATGCCCGAGAGGACCTGGAAGCGGGTGAGCAGTTTGTAAGCGTGTCTCCACAGCGGCACATGGCAGAGTTAACACTCCGCTATAAGGTGTCGCAACGTTGGAGCGTCGGAGTTGAAGGCAGTTACCGTCACAGCCGCTATGCGGATCCCCACCGTCTGTTCAGTTCACAGGGCGTTCTGGAAACCGAGCGCCGGGTCGACAAGCGCACGCAGGGCACCCTGTTGACGGAATACGCCTTGAGTAACCACTGGTTCGTAAGGGGCGAATGGATGTTCAGGGATAACCAGAGCAGTCTCACTCGCTATGACTACCGTCGGCAGACGGCTTTGGTGGGTATTGAAGGCGTGTTCTGATCCCCGGTGGCTGAGTCAGCCACCGGGACAGTACTGCTGTTTTGTTATAACCCGGCGTTTTTCAACCGGTTGGCGTGTTGCTGGAATACGGCCTTCGGATCAGTTTCGAACAGGCTGTGCAGGCCCAGGGTCTGATTGACCTCATCCAGATGGTTCATGAAGTAATTGTCCCGGATGACCTTGCCGAAGTGGTTGCTGCAGCGCCCCACCAGGCCGTCGTTGTCACTGAATGCGAAGGCCAGGCTGGTGGTGCCGAGCAGGGCATCGGACAGGTCCAGGGCGTTGGTCAGAACGCCGGTGCCCCCCCAGGAGTAGAAACGCACCCCATTGGCGGAATACGCGCCCTCACCGCAGGCAGTGGACGGAACGCCGTCTGGTGCAAAGTTGTTGAATTCAGCGCTTCCCTGGGTAGTCAGTGAATACAGGCTGGCGCTCATATCCTGGTCGTAGCCGCCGCCTGACAACAAATCAATGAGACCGCCCAGCGCATTGCCCAATGTGGCGCCCAGGCCTTCGGCCGGAGAGCCGACAATCAGGTCGGCAACCGGAGACCCTTTATGGGGTGAGCCCACGGAAGTAACGGAAGCGACCAGATCCGGTCGTACATGGGCGACGTATCGGGCGGTGGGGCCGCCGTGGCTGTGACCGACCAGGTTAACCTTGCCATGAACTGCCGCGATGGCCTCCACCTGAGGCAGGAGCGCTTCGCCGCGGGCAATCGTGCTGTCCAGGGCCGGTACCTGGGTGGTGTAGACGTCAGCGCCGTATTTGCGCAAATCTTCAGCAACACCGTACCAGTAATCAACACCGGCAATGGAATCAAAGCCAAACATTCCGTGTACCAGCACAACGGGGTATTGGGTATCGGTGTAGTCGGATGGAGTAGAGTCCCACCATGCGAGGGTGGGTGCGGACCATGCGAGAACACACAGCATAGCTGCTGCTTTAAGCCATTGTTTCATTGTTAGACCTACATTGTTGTTGTTTAATTGATCATCTCGTATGAGATTTGCACATACTTTGATCAAGTAGGTATCAAGTCAATGTCCGGGGCAGGTGTTGTGGCTAGAAAGGACTGAATTTGTGAGGGGGGTCACGGGCGTGGCCCCGAATGACAAGCGAAAGGCGCTTGTCATTCGGGTGCGGGTTTACAGTGTCTTCATGACCCGTTTTGCCGCGGCGATGGTGTGATCAATGTCATCCTGTGACAAGGCAGCGTTAGTAAACCCGGCTTCAAATGCGGAGGGAGCCAGATAGACGCCTTCCTTCAGCATGCCCTGGAAAAAGGCCTTGAAGCGTTCCACGTCACACGCCATGACTTCGTCGAAACGGGTGATGGCCGGTGCGTCGGTGAAGAAGAAGCCAAACATGGCGCCCGCGCTCTGCACCGCCAGAGGAATGCCGGCTTCATCCGCGGCTTCCTTGAGCCCGTCGCGCACGGCATTGGTTTTCTCGGTCAGTTGGTCATAGAAGCCCGGTTCGGAAATCGCGTTCAGCGTGGTCAGCCCCGCACACATGGCCAGCGGGTTACCGCTCAGGGTTCCGGCCTGGTACACCGGGCCGAGAGGAGAAATATGCTCCATGATCTCCCGCTTGCCGCCAAAGGCGCCCACCGGCAAACCGCCACCGATGACTTTGCCCAGGGCCGTCAGGTCAGGGGTGATGCCGTAGTATCCCTGCGCGCCGCCCAGTGATACGCGGAAGCCGGTCATCACTTCATCGAAAATCAGCACCGTGCCGTGTTCATCACAAACCTCGCGCAGTGCTTCCAGGAAACCCGGGGCCGGCGGAATGCAGTTCATGTTGCCGGCAACCGGCTCCACGATAATGGCGGCGATTTCATCGCCCATCCTGGCAAAGGTTTCCCGCACGTTGTCGATATCGTTGTAGGTCAGCGTCAGGGTGTGCTCGGCAAGGCTGGCGGGAATGCCGGGGGAATTGGGTACGCCAAGGGTCAGCGCGCCTGAACCGGCCTTGACCAGCAGGGAATCCACGTGGCCGTGGTAGCAGCCTTCGAATTTGACGATCTTGTCCCGGCCGGTGTAGCCCCGGGCCAGACGGATGGCGCTCATGGTTGCCTCGGTACCGGAGTTCACCATGCGGACAAGATCAATAGAGGGGACCAGTTCGCACACCTTCTTGGCCATTTCAGTTTCAATGGCGGTGGGTGCGCCGTAGCCGACACCGAGATCAATCTGGGTGTGGAGCGCGTCCTTGATCAACTGGTTGGAGTGGCCGAGGATCATTGGTCCCCAGGAACCGATGTAATCGATATAGCGCTTATCATCCTCGTCGTAGAGGTAGGCGCCCTCGGCATGCTTGAAGAAAATGGGCGTGCCACCCACGCCGCGGAATGCCCGCACCGGAGAATTAACGCCGCCGGGGATGTATTTCTGGGCCTCGGCAAAGAGGGTTTCGGAGTGAGTCATGGTTTCAGGGCTCCTGAATATTTGAAAATGTGTCGTGAGTTGTTGTCCGGGACTGGAACAGCGGATGGTGGGCGGCAAACAGTCGCGCGAATGCTTTCGCCTGTTGTTCCGTGTGTTCTGGGCCGCCGCCGAACAACCCGCCGACGACAGCCAGCATATCCGCCCCGGCCTTGATAAGATCTTCCCCGTTCCGGGTAGTAATGCCGCCAATGGCGGTCAGCGGCCGATGGTACTGGCGGGCTTTCGCCAGTATCGACAGCTCCGCAGGCGGGGCATCGGGCTTGGTGGTTGATCCAAAAAAGCGCCCGAAAGCAAGGTAGTCTGCTCCCTCCCCGGCTGCTTTCGCGGCCAGCGCCAAATCACCGTGGCAGGTAGCGCCAATGATTGCGCCGTCGCCGAGTTTTTTTCTGGCGTCCAGAAGCGAGCCATCGGTCTGACCCAGGTGAACGCCGTCTGCGCCGACACGCTGCGCCAGGTCGGGATCGTCATTGATGAGCAGGGGCACGCCCGCGTTGCAGCAGGCAGCGACGAGGTTTCGGGCCTGGTTCAGGCGCGTCACCGCTGAGCTGTGTTTGTCACGGTACTGGACCAGTACCGCGCCGCCCCTCAGTGCAGCCTCCACCGCCGGGAGCAGTTTGTCCTCCGGCAGCAGATCGCTGTCGGTAATGGCGTAAAGGCCTGGTGTGAGGCGCTTCGGAAAGGGAGTGGCTGTCATGAGCTCAGCGCTCCCAGGGAATGCCGCGATCCGGTACTGGCTGGCCGCGACCAACCTCCAGGGCGTGGAGTATGGCGTGGTTAACGAAATTCTGTGCCTGGGATATCGCAGCCCGCTGCGACAGTCCCGCAGCGCGACCAGCGGCAATGGCAGCCGCCAGCGTACACCCGGTGCCGTGATATTCCCCGCCTACCCGCTCAATCTGCCATTGCAGGGGATCGGCATGGTGAGTGAAGAGGGTGTTGGTGATTTGCGGGCCCTCGCCGTGACCGCCGGTGGCCAGAACCGATTGGCAGCCTGCTGCCATCAGCCTCTGCGCGGCTTCGGCCGGGTCATCGCTGTCGCCAAGCATGGCCAGCTCAATCCCGTTGGGGGTAATCATCTCCGCACAGCTGAACAGGTGCTCCTTCATTGCCTGGATCAATGCGGCGTCCGCCAGATCGCCGCCTCCCGCGGCTTTGATAACCGGATCGGTAATCACGGGGATGTCGGCGTTCCGGTGCAGAAACTCCACCAGAACATCAACGACTTCGGCATTGCCCAGGGCGCCGGTTTTAATGGCGTGAATGGGGGCGTCTGCCGCCACACGGTCCAGTTGCCTGCGGATAAGGTCTGCATCAACAGCGCTGGCGTCGTATACGTTGCAGGTATCCTGAACGGTCAGGCAGGTCAGGATCGGCAACGGATGGCAGCCCAGTGCGGTGATGGCCTGAATGTCGGCCTGGATGCCGGCCCCTCCCGACGGGTCAAGGCCAGACAGGATCAGTACTTGGGGGCGAGTATAGCGTTTTATGGTTCAGCTCCTCAGAATGGTTTGACAACGACCAGGATGACCACGGCTACCAGTACCAGTACCGGCAGTTCGTTAAACCAGCGATAAAATACATGGCCCCGGGTGTTCCGGTCATCCCGGAAAACCTTGACCAGGTGGCCGCAGTAAAAGTGGTAGGCAATCAGCAGCGCGACCAGTGCCAGTTTGGCATGCATCCAGCCCTGACTGAAATAACCGGACACATTGTAACTGATCAGCCAGATGCCAAAAATGAGGGTGGCTATCATCGATGGGGTCGTGATGCCCCGGTACAGCTTGCGTTCCATGATCTTGAAGCGTTCACGTCCGGGCTGATCCTCGCAGGCAGCGTGGTACACGAACAGTCGCGGCAGATAGAAAATGCCGGCGAACCAGCAGACCAGGGAAATAATATGGAGGGCCTTCACCCAGAGCATCGCTTAACTCCGTCGGTATTGGTAATAACTTTCAATGTCGGATTTCAGCACGATGCCGTATACGCGCTGAATCATCGGGGCAACGTGGCGCTGTACGTACAGTGCTTCCGCGTTGGTGCTGTCGAATACATCCAGCGCCTCTTCCAGGGTGGCCTGGTATTGTACCGGGGCAACATCCCGGCGGTTGGCGGGAATTTCCATCAGGTCGATGGTTTCCGGAAGTTTTGCCTCCTTTTCTTCAGCCAGTTTTCCAGCATCTTCGATATAGCGGGCAAGGTCCACGGCGGGAAGCAGTGCAGTGGGGCCGCTGCTGCCTTCCACGACCAGCCATTTGGGTTCTGATTTCAGTATCTTGCGAGCTTCGTCCATCGACAGGTGTCTTTCAGTACGTAAAATGCTGCGGTCCATGATGGCGCCGACGGACACCCGTCGCAGAGCCTGGATGACGGGGGAGTTCTGATAGCTGAGGCCCTGGCTCTTCAATATTGTCAGGAACAGGGATTTCTTGCCGAACACCTCGCTGGTTACCAGGCTCGCGGTGGTGATAATCAGCATGCCAGGTAACATGATGTGCGGGTTTCGGGTCAGCTCCATCAATGCCATCAACGCTGCCAGTGGCGCCTGCAGTACCGCACCCATCATGGCTCCCATGCCCAGCATGGCGTAGAAGCCAACGGAAGATGCTGTCTCTGGGGCAATCTGGGCGCCGACAAGTCCCATTGCGCCACCCAGGGTAGCGCCCATGAAAATGGTGGGGCCGATGACGCCGCTGGGCATTCCGAGCCCAATGGTCAATGAGGTGATAATCAGTTTGGCGATGCCTGCCCCCAGGAGCAGCCAGAACGCCAGGTGACCGTGGATGGCGAGGTCGACGGTATCGTAGCCGATGCCCATCACTTCCGGAATCAGCAAAGCGAAGGGCACCATCATCAGACCACATACTGCGAGGCGCAGCAGTACCGGACGATGGTGGTAACGGCCCATCGTGTCTACTAGATGAATAAATATGGCGGCGGCTACGCCAATAATGATGGCAATGACAAGAATCCAGGGGATTTCCATCAGGGAATTCATGGTCAGGGCGGGCACGCTGAATGCAGGCTCCGATCCGTAGATCGCCTGCGAGACAATCGCTGCACTGACCGCGGCGAGAATGATCGGTGTAAATCCGGCGATGGTGTACTCCATCATGACCACTTCCATGGCAAAGATCACGCCAGAAATCGGCGTGTTGAAAGAGGCGGATATCGCTGCTGCACAACCGCAGGCCACGAGGGTTCTGATGCTGTTATTCGGCAACCTCATCCACTGCCCCATCAGACTGGAAAAGGCGGCCCCAAGGTGTACAGCCGGGCCTTCACGACCGGCGGATTGTCCGGTGACAACGGTGCTCACGCCGGTGATGAACTGAACGATGGCGCTACGAACCGGAATATAACCCTGATGATAATTCAGGCGCTCCATGACGTGTACGATGCCCACTTTGCGGTCGTGAGTCGCCAGGCGATGGAGAAACAGGCCAAGTGCCAGGGCGCCTGCCAGCGGGAGCAACCCACGGGTCAGAAGGTCGAGTTCCTCGAAGGATTCTGACCCTTCGCCCGGGAGGAAATACTCTAACGGCCATTCAATGGCCAGGCGGAACACCAGGATGACGCCCCCGGTGATCAGCCCCGAGAGCAGACCCAGTACGGCCAGTTGTGGCAAGGCGTCAACGCCGGAGAGCCTGCGGCGGAATACGGGAATCAGGTGCTCGGTAATCTGGTGCCAGATCTTTCGCATGAACGCCGGAGTTCCGGTTGAGGGTGGATCGTAGGGTTATTGTAACGGTCGCCTGTCGGGCTGCAATAAGTCGTTGGTTTATCATGTTAGACTAGTAGTCAAAACATGACTCGTATTTTGCAGAACCGAATGAGGCTGGAGTAACAGGTGATAAAAGTAGGCATTGTAGGCGGAACCGGCTACACCGGTGTGGAGCTTCTAAGAATTCTTGCGGTCCATCCTGAAGCAACGGTGAGCTGTATCACTTCCCGTTCGGAAGCGGGCCTCCCGGTTGCGGAGATGTATCCGAATCTTCGCGGCTATTATGATCTGGCGTTCTCTGAGCCGGATGTAGACACTCTCTCTGCCTGTGACCTGGTGTTTTTCGCGACCCCCCATGGCGTGGCCATGCGCATGATGCCCGAGTTGATGGCGGCGGGCACCCGGGTTGTTGATCTGTCCGCCGATTTTCGCCTGAGGGATCTGGACGTGTGGGCCAACTGGTATGGCATGCCCCACGAAAGCCCGGAATGGGCCGCAAAAGCCGTTTATGGCCTTCCCGAGGTGGTGCGGGACGAAGTACGCGATGCGCAACTGGTGGCGAATCCTGGCTGTTACCCGACGGCCGTCCAGTTGGGCTTCCTGCCGCTGTTGGAGAATAATCTGGTGGATCCATCACGGCTGATTGCCGATGCCAAATCCGGTGCCAGTGGCGCCGGCCGTCAGGGTAAGATCGGCATGCTCCATGGCGAAGTCGGTGAAAGCTTCAAGGCCTATGGGGCTTCGGGACACCGGCACCTGCCGGAGATTCGTCAGGGCCTTAGTCATGCCGCCGGAAAAGACGTGGGTATCACGTTTGTGCCTCACCTGGTTCCCATGGTGCGTGGTATAGAGGCAACCCTGTACGCCGAGCTGAAGAATCCACAGGACTTTGATCAGTTGCAGGCGCTTTACGAGCATCGTTTCCAGGATGAGCCTTTTGTGGATGTGATGCCATTTGGCAGTCATCCCGAAACCCGCAGCGTACGGGGAGCAAACCATTGCCGGATGGCCCTGCATCGTCAGGAAAACAGCAACATTGTGATTGTTTCCTCTGTCATCGATAACCTGGTGAAGGGTGCGGCAGGGCAGGCGGTGCAGAACATGAATATCATGTTTGGTCTGAAAGAAACTCTCGGGCTGGAAACGCCCGCTTTGCTGCCATAGGAATCGCCGGTGAGTGAACCAAGAAAGCCGGCGGAAGAATATGTTGTTATCCGCCACCGACCGGGATACAGGCTAAGGCGCACCCTGATACTGCTGGTGTTTTCAGTGGTTGCCGCAGTTGGCGGATATGCTGCGGGGCTCGCCCAAGGCGGCTTCCGCTTCTCCTCCGTTGAGGATAGCCGTGACCAGCTTGAGCAGGAAGTGGAGGATCTTCGGGCAAATTATCGTGATGCGTCCCAGCAGTTAACGAATCTGGAGCGGGGGCGCGCGATTGACCAGCAAGCACTGAATCAGACTCGCAAGACCATCGTTGGTCTGGAAACGCAGATTGCTTCACTGAAGGCTGACCTGACTTTCTATCAGAATATCATGGCGCCTTCGGAGACCAGTAAGGGGTTACAGGTGGACCGGTTGTCACTGCAATCGGGGCGCGACGAGAATGATTACGGCTTCAAACTTGTCCTTACCCAGGTGGGAAACAACAAGAGTTATATTTCAGGCGTTGTCGCCGTTAATGTGATTGGCATGCGTAGTGATGAGAAAGAAGTCATCGCGCTTCGTGACCTTTCCGGTGATATCGACGATCTGGGCGTAAAATTCCGCTTCCGCTACTTCCAGGATATCGAAGGCCAGCTTGAGCTGCCGTCGGATTTCCAGCCAATGGAGGTGCAGGTAGTTGCCCGGTCCGAAGGCAGCAAGGCCGCACAGGCGGAACGTACATTTAATTGGGTTGATTTAACGGAGAACTGACATGCTCGGCAAGAAAAAACAGGCACCCCGTCGTCCAACTGGGCATTTTGACACGTTGGTTTCATCGCGCACGACGGTGGAGGGGGATGTACATTTCTCCGGCGGATTGCACGTTGATGGCCGCGTTCGTGGCAAGGTGGTCGCGGAGGAGGGTAGCGACGCAGTGCTCAGGGTGTCTGAAGTGGGCGAAATTACCGGCGATATTGTCGCACCCCATGTGATTATCAATGGTAACGTCAATGGCGATGTCTATGCTTCAGCCCATCTTGAACTGGCCGAAAAAGCCTCTATCAATGGTAATGTCTATTACAACCTGATCGAGATGGCAATGGGCGCCTCGGTGAATGGTAACCTGGTACACCAGCGTGAGCCGGTGGGGTTGCTGAACAGTGACGCCCATCAGCATGGCGCCAGAGAGGCTGCGGAACGCCCGGATGACGTGGAAAACCGGGTGGAAACGGAATAGTTGACTGATTTGGTCAGGAATATGATAATCGTGTGCATCACACGTATAGTAATCCGGAGGCGGACTTGAGTGTAGTTCAGCAACAAATGGCCACACCGCTGTTTCTCAGTGATAGCGCCGTGGCAAAAGTGCGCGAGCTGGTTGAGGAAGAGGGTAATTCCCAACTCAAGTTGCGGGTTTTTGTGACTGGTGGCGGTTGTTCCGGGTTCCAGTACGGTTTCTCGTTCGATGAAAGTCAGGACGAGGAGGACACCACCATCGAGAAGGATGGAGTGACGCTACTGGTGGATCCGATGAGCTATCAGTATCTGGTAGGGGCAACGGTGGAATATACCGAAGGTCTGCAGGGCTCCCAGTTTGTGGTGAGCAACCCGAATGCGAGCTCCACCTGTGGCTGTGGCAGCTCTTTCTCTATCTGATCAGGCGAAATAGACCGCCCCGAGAATTCTCTCCCTTGACGCTCCGGTTACTTCAGGCAAGTTGCCGGGGCGTTTCTCCAGTGTTTGCTTTGCCAGCCAGGCAAAGGCGACAGGTTCCACCCACTGTGGATCCAGCCCTAAATCTGCGGTCGATGCGATCGTCAGCGGACTGCAGGTTCGTTTCAGTTCCCGCATCAAAAACACGTTCCGGGTTCCGCCGCCACAGGTAAATACTGTCATCCCCGGCGATTGCGGCAGTTGGCGTGCAATGGAAACCACTGTCAGCTCCAGCAAGGTGCGCTGGACGTCGACGGCTGAAGCATCGCTGTGTCTGTGGGCCAGCGTCTTTACCCACTCAAGATTGAACTTTTCTTTGCCGGTGCTTTTGGGGGCCGGTCGGGAAAAATAGCCATCCGAGAGCATGTCTCCGAGTAATTCATGGTGAACAATGCCTTCCTCGGCCCAGCGTCCGGCTTCGTCATAGGGGCGTCCGGTTTGGTAGTGGCACCATGCGTCCAGCAGCGCGTTGGCGGGGCCGGTATCGAAACCGCTGACCTTTTGATGTTCGCCTGCTGGCAGCCAACTGATGTTGGCGATTCCGCCCAGATTGAGAATGCAGCGGTCCTCGGTCTCCGAACCGAAAAACATCTTGTGGAAAGCGGGAACCAGTGGTGCGCCCTGGCCGCCTGCCGACATGTCACGTCGGCGGAAGTCGGCCACGGTAGTGATGCCGGTGCGTTCGGCTATCAGGTTGGGGTCGCCAATTTGCAGGGAAAAGGGCGCATTGCCCCCCGGCTGGTGGCGAACGGTCTGACCATGGCTGCCGATAGCAGCGATGTCGCCCGGGGACATGCCGGCCTTGTCGAGAGTCTGGATAGCCGCTTTGGCAAACAGGCTGCCAACAATATGGTCCAGCTCACCCAATTCGTCGGGCGTTCCCTGATTCTGACTGAGCTGAGCCAGGCGGTGGCGAATGTCGTCGGGGTACGGAATGCTGTGGGTGGCATGTATGAAGATCCGGTCACCCGGAAACGACACCAGCACGGCATCAATACCGTCCATGCTGGTGCCGGACATCAGTCCCAGCCACGTGCTCACGGGTTACTCGTCCTGATCTTGGGCCAGTGCGAGTTGCTGGTGGCCATCGCGGTACACTTCGAACTGGGCGACCCTCTGCTCCGCAAACTGGCTGAAACGGGCCATCTCGGATTTGGGTACCGGTTTGGCATCCGGCAGATCCACCGTGCGGGAGTTTCGTGGCGCACCGTTCTTGCGGAATTCATAGTGCAGGTGTGGCCCGGTGACCATGCCGGAGGAGCCAACGTAGCCGATGGTCTCTCCCTGCTTCACCCGGGATCCATTCCCGATGCCTTTGCCTAGCCGACTCATGTGGGCATAGAGCGTGGTTATGTTGTCACCGTGAGAAAGAATCACGGTGCGACCATATCCACCCTTCCAACCCGCGAAATGCACTCGACCATTCCCGGCGGCTTTGATGGGCGTGCCGGGAGGAGCGGCATAGTCAGTGCCTTCATGAGGCCGGACAACATCAAGAACTGGATGGCGGCGCTGCATATTAAAGGGAGAGGATACCCGTGCATTAATTGGCGTTCTCAGGAACGCCTTGCGCATGCTGGAGCCGTCGGGTGCATAATAATCACTGTCTCCATTGCTGTCGGTATACAGCAGCGCTATGTTCTCTTCGCCTCTGTTAATAAAACGGGCAGAAAGGATCCGACCAGTATCAAACTTTTCACCGTCCAGGTAGAGTTCTTCGTAAATCACCTCGAACCGGTCGCCCTTGCGAACATCGTATACGAAGTCGATGTCCCAGCCGAAGATGCCGGCCATCTCCATGGCAAGCCGGTCGCTCATTCCAGCCTCCCGGGCTGCAACATAAAGGGAGCCGTCGATCACACCGGAAACGAAGGCGGGGCGGGCCTCGGGTTCGCGGACAATGGTTTCACCCTTGAAGCCATCTTCAACTCTGGAGATGTGAAGCGTTTCCAGTAAGCTGCGTTTCAGGTCGATAGCGGCCAGGTCACCATTGGCATCGGTTGCGAAGGCAATGGTTTCGCCTGCATAAAGGCGTTGCAGCTTGTCTGCTTCGCCTTCGCCATGGATGACCTTCAACATAATGCCGTCGTTGAATCCGGCATCACGAAACAGGGAAGACAACGTGTCCCCGGACTTGATCTTGTGTTCCTGCCAGTTCAGCTTGGGCGCCTGGTCTTCTGCTGGACTGTTGATTGCCAGCTCCGCTTTCGCTGGAACTGCGCTATCGTCCGAATCTGGAGTACTGTTACTTGAGGTCGGCGTGCCTTCTTTGGGCGCAGAATTGGTGACAGGGTTGCCATTCAGGTCCAGGGAATAGGACATCCTCTTGGCCTCAACATCAGAGCTGGGGCTCATTAGAATGGCGGCCGTTACTACCACGGTGGCCGCGGCAGCAATGGTAATGTGTGTTTTGGGAAGCGTTTTCAGCACGTGTGACACCCGTTTTAATCGGTATTCCGGTAGGTTGAACTACCTAATTAAAGCTGTTGATAAAGTATAGTCCAACAGATTACCGCATAAAATGCGTGTGGGACAGCTCGGAACATTACAGTTACTGGTCCATTCTCCAGATTTCTGGTGGCGTCATTGCTATAATACGCCGCCCTGAATGTTCGGGTCTGTTCAAAAACTGAACGACTCTAATGTATCAGGGGATCGGGTAACTCACAGATTTCTTTTGTAGAGGTCTGTAACTGACAGAATCTTTCTAGATAAAACTGGGGACGTGTAGTTCATGGCATCTATCGATGAGGCGTTAGCCATAATCAAGCGTGGCGTTGACGAGCTGATTCCGGAAGACGATCTGGTGGCGAAGCTGAAAGAAGGCCGCCCTCTGCGCATCAAGGCGGGGTTTGATCCCACGGCGCCCGATCTTCACCTTGGGCATACTGTCCTTATTAATAAGCTCCGGCAGTTTCAGGATCTCGGCCACGAGGTTATTTTCCTGATCGGGGACTTCACGGGTAAGATCGGTGATCCGAGTGGCAAGAGCGCTACCCGTCCTCCATTAACAGACCAGCAGGTGGCGGAAAACGCCATTACCTATAAAGAGCAGGTGTTCAAGATCCTGGATCCGGCCAAAACCCGCGTTGTTTTCAACTCCGAATGGATGGGGAAGATGACCGCGGCGGATATGATCCGGCTGGCGGGCCAATATACGGTGGCCCGGATGCTGGAGCGTGATGACTTCACCAAGCGTTACCGCGCCGAGCAGTCCATCGCTATTCACGAGTTCCTGTATCCGCTGGTTCAGGGCTACGATTCTGTGGCGCTGGAAGCTGACGTGGAACTGGGCGGGACCGACCAGAAGTTTAATCTTCTCATGGGGCGCATTCTGCAGAAGCACTATGGGCAACCGGCCCAGGCTATTCTGACCATGCCGATACTTGAAGGGCTGGATGGTGTTCAGAAGATGTCCAAGTCCCTGGGGAACTATATCGGTGTTAATGACTCTCCTGGTGAGATGTACACCAAGCTGCTTTCAATGCCGGATGATTTACTGTGGCGTTACTTCGAGCTGCTGAGCTTCCGGCCGCTGGCGGAAGTGGAAGAGTTCCATGCCGCCGTAGACGGTGGCGCTAATCCCCAGGAGTACAAGAAGCTGCTGGCGGAAGAGATTATTACCCGTTTTCATGATGCCGAGGCGGCGGCGACCGCTCATAAGTCGGCGGGCAACCGGGTTGGTCTTGGTGAGATTCCCGAAAATGTGCCAACGGTGGAAGTGTCCCTGGCGGGGCGCGGGGAGTTGCACATCGTGTCGTTGCTGAAAGAGGCGAATCTGGCGAGCAATGGTAAGGCCGCAAAAGATGTGTTTGGTCGTGGGGCGGTATACATTAATGGTGAGCAGGTAACCGATGAGCGGATGTTTGCAGCCGGTGATGACTGCGTTGTCCAGGCAGGCAAGAAGAAGATTGCCCGCGTTTTGGTTAAGGATTGAACGGAACCCGGGGTTTTTGAGAAAATATCAAAAAGCTCGTTGACACCTCGCCTGAGCTCTGTAGAATGCGCATCTCTTTCGAGGGGTAAGCCACTTAGGCGGCTCCGGATTCGGAAGGCAACTGTTTGAAAGTATTGAAGAAAGCGAGTTTCAAATTTCTTCAGAAAGCAGTTGACAAGGTGGCGGTTCAGTGTAGAATGCGCGCCTCGATACAGCAGTAAGCCGGTTCATTTTTCGGCGGTTTCCGGAGACGGAGACAACGAGAAATAAACGGTTGACAAGGCGGCGGAGCGATGTAGAATACGCCACCTTGATCGGGCAAGCCCCGAACGCTCTTTAAAAAGTTAACCAAGTAATTCGTGTGGGCGCTGGCCGAGGTATTTCGGATACGAAATATCAGGACAGTGACTCGTCGAAATTGAGTTTTGTCTTGAGCAAGAATAGAGAATCTTCGGATTCTTGTATGATTTAAACTGAAGAGTTTGATCATGGCTCAGATTGAACGCTGGCGGCAGGCTTAACACATGCAAGTCGAGCGGTAACAGGGGGAGCTTGCTCCCCGCTGACGAGCGGCGGACGGGTGAGTAATGCTTAGGAAACTGCCCAGTAGTGGGGGATAGCCCGGGGAAACCCGGATTAATACCGCGTACGCCCTTCGGGGGAAAGCAGGGGATCTTCGGACCTTGCGCTATTGGATGTGCCTAAGTCGGATTAGCTAGTTGGTGGGGTAAGAGCCTACCAAGGCGACGATCCGTAGCTGGTCTGAGAGGATGATCAGCCACATCGGGACTGAGACACGGCCCGAACTCCTACGGGAGGCAGCAGTGGGGAATATTGGACAATGGGGGCAACCCTGATCCAGCCATGCCGCGTGTGTGAAGAAGGCTTTCGGGTTGTAAAGCACTTTCAGTGAGGAGGAAAACCTTATGGCTAATACCCATGAGGCTTGACGTTACTCACAGAAGAAGCACCGGCTAACTCCGTGCCAGCAGCCGCGGTAATACGGAGGGTGCAAGCGTTAATCGGAATTACTGGGCGTAAAGCGCGCGTAGGTGGTTTGATAAGCGAGATGTGAAAGCCCCGGGCTTAACCTGGGAACGGCATTTCGAACTGTCAGGCTCGAGTGTGGTAGAGGGTAGTGGAATTTCCTGTGTAGCGGTGAAATGCGTAGATATAGGAAGGAACACCAGTGGCGAAGGCGGCTACCTGGACCAACACTGACACTGAGGTGCGAAAGCGTGGGGAGCAAACAGGATTAGATACCCTGGTAGTCCACGCCGTAAACGATGTCTACTAGCCGTTGGGACTCTTGAAGTCTTAGTGGCGCAGCTAACGCACTAAGTAGACCGCCTGGGGAGTACGGCCGCAAGGTTAAAACTCAAATGAATTGACGGGGGCCCGCACAAGCGGTGGAGCATGTGGTTTAATTCGACGCAACGCGAAGAACCTTACCTGGCCTTGACATGCAGAGAACTTTCCAGAGATGGATTGGTGCCTTCGGGAACTCTGACACAGGTGCTGCATGGCCGTCGTCAGCTCGTGTCGTGAGATGTTGGGTTAAGTCCCGTAACGAGCGCAACCCCTATCCCTAGTTGCTAGCAGTTCGGCTGAGAACTCTAGGGAGACTGCCGGTGACAAACCGGAGGAAGGTGGGGATGACGTCAGGTCATCATGGCCCTTACGGCCAGGGCTACACACGTGCTACAATGGTGCGCACAGAGGGCTGCAAACCCGCGAGGGGGAGCTAATCTCACAAAACGCATCGTAGTCCGGATCGGAGTCTGCAACTCGACTCCGTGAAGTCGGAATCGCTAGTAATCGTGAATCAGAATGTCACGGTGAATACGTTCCCGGGCCTTGTACACACCGCCCGTCACACCATGGGAGTGGATTGCACCAGAAGTGGTTAGTCTAACCTTCGGGAGGACGATCACCACGGTGTGGTTCATGACTGGGGTGAAGTCGTAACAAGGTAGCCGTAGGGGAACCTGCGGCTGGATCACCTCCTTAAACGAAGCCGAATGCTTCGGTCAGAGTCCACACGAATTACTTGGTTGGCTAATAAAGAGAGCAAAAGGGTCTTTCGGACCCGACTTGGCTTGTTGTAGGACAAGCAAAACCGGGTCTGTAGCTCAGGTGGTTAGAGCGCACCCCTGATAAGGGTGAGGTCGGTGGTTCAAGTCCACCCAGACCCACCAGAATT
>NZ_JBJJLB010000021.1:0-154449 GCF_045449795.1 Marinobacter alkalisoli | reverse complement strand
GGCACCATTGGTCACGTTGACCATGGTAAGACCACTCTGACAGCAGCACTGACTCGTGTATGTCACGAAGTCTGGGGTACAGGTACTGCCAGTGCATTCGACCAGATCGACAACGCACCGGAAGAGAAGGCGCGTGGTATCACCATCGCGACTTCCCACGTAGAGTACGATTCTCCGACTCGTCACTACGCCCACGTAGACTGCCCGGGCCACGCGGATTATGTGAAGAACATGATCACCGGTGCGGCGCAGATGGACGGCGCGATCCTGGTATGTTCCGCAGCTGACGGCCCCATGCCGCAGACTCGTGAGCACATCCTGCTGTCTCGTCAGGTTGGTGTACCGTACATTGTCGTGTTCCTGAACAAGGCCGACATGGTAGACGACGAAGAGCTGCTCGAGCTGGTTGAGATGGAAGTTCGCGAACTGCTGGAGCAGTACGACTTCCCGGGCGACGACACCCCGATCATTGCCGGTTCCGCGCTGATGGCGCTGGAAGGTAAGGACGACAACGAAATGGGTACTACCGCTGTCAAGAAGCTGGTAGAAGCCCTGGACGACTACATCCCTGAGCCGGAGCGTGCAATCGATCAGCCGTTCCTGATGCCGATTGAGGACGTATTCTCCATCTCCGGTCGTGGTACTGTGGTAACCGGTCGTGTTGAGCGTGGCATCATCAAGGTGGGTGACGAAGTGGAAATCGTTGGTATCAAAGATACCGTGAAGACCACTTGTACCGGTGTTGAGATGTTCCGCAAGCTGCTGGACGAAGGCCGTGCCGGTGAGAACGTTGGTGTTCTGCTGCGTGGTACCAAGCGTGACGACGTTGAGCGTGGTCAGGTTCTGGCGGTTCCGGGCTCCATCACTCCGCACACCAAGTTTGAGTGCGAAGTGTACGTTCTGTCCAAAGAAGAAGGTGGTCGTCATACGCCGTTCTTCAAGGGCTACCGTCCGCAGTTCTACTTCCGCACCACCGACGTAACCGGTTCTTGCGAACTGCCGGAAGGTGTGGAAATGGTAATGCCGGGTGACAACGTGAAGATGAGTGTTACCCTGATTGCTCCGATCGCCATGGAAGATGGTCTGCGCTTCGCGATTCGCGAAGGTGGCCGTACCGTTGGTGCCGGCGTAGTCGCCAAGATCATCGAGTAATCCACTCGATTGATCCAGGAAAAAGGGGCTGAAACATCAGCCCCTTTTTCTGTTTCAGCCGCGAATTGATGCCCGACCGGGTCAATCTGCATTGCAGTTGACACGGTTGGGTATTATGCATACAATGCGGCTCCTTTTTTTGAAGGTCGGCTAAACAAGTAGCTGCTACGAGTGGAGTTTGGTGCATCATGCAAAGCCAAAAAATTCGAATCCGGTTGAAGGCGTTTGATTATCGCCTGATCGACCAGTCCACGCAGGAGATTGTCGATACCGCTAAGCGGACCGGCGCTCAGGTGCGTGGGCCAATCCCTCTGCCGACGCGGAAGGAAAAGTACACCATCCTGATTTCTCCGCACGTCAACAAAGACGCGCGCGATCAGTATGAAATTCGTACTCATAAGCGTTTGCTCGACATTGTTGAGCCGACGGAAAAGACAGTAGATGCTTTGATGAAGCTGGACCTGGCAGCAGGTGTAGACGTTCAGATCAGCCTCGGCTAAGCCCTTCGGCTAAGTCTGTGTAACTGTCATAAGGCCATAGAGGGTGAGAGCCCCGTACACTTAAGAGGTGAAACATGGCAATTGGTGTTGTCGGTCGTAAGGCCGGTATGACCCGTATTTTTACGGAAGATGGGCAGGCGCTGCCCGTTACGGTAATTGAGGTTGAGCCCAACCGCATTACCCAGCTCAAAACTCTTGAAAGCGATGGTTATCGCGCGGTTCAGGTAACCGTCGGTGCTCGTCGTTCCTCTCGTGTGACTAAGAGCGAAGCAGGCCACTATGCCAAAGCCGGCGTTGAAGCTGGTCGCGGTATGTGGGAGTTCCGTCTGGCCGATGGCGAAGGTGAAGACCTGGTAGCCGGCGGCGAGATCACGGCTTCTGTCTTCGAAGACGGTCAGGTTGTTGATGCCACTGGTCAGTCCAAGGGTAAAGGTTTCCAGGGCGGTGTTAAGCGCTGGAACTTCTCCATGCAGGACGCGACCCACGGTAACTCACTGTCGCATCGTGCTCCGGGTTCCATTGGTCAGAACCAGACTCCGGGCAAGGTATTCAAGGGCAAGAAGATGGCGGGCCAGATGGGGAACGCGCAGGTGACTGTGCAGAACCTGAAGGTCGTCCGCGTCGACGCCGAGCGCAACCTGCTGCTGGTAAGTGGTGCCGTTCCCGGCGCGACTGGCGGTAACGTTGTCATCAAGCCTGCAGTTAAAGCCTGAGGAGCGGTGCGATGGAATTGACTATTACAGGTAGCGGCAAGGGAATTTCTGTTTCCGATGCCGCATTCGCCAAAGATTTTAACGAGTCGCTGGTTCACCAGGTGGTTACTGCATATATGGCAGCCAGCCGTCAGGGTACCAAGGCTCAGAAAACACGTTCAGAAGTCAGTGGCGGCGGTAAGAAGCCCTGGCGTCAGAAGGGCACAGGTCGTGCTCGTGCAGGTACAATCCGTAGCCCGATCTGGCGCTCCGGTGGTGTGACCTTTGCTGCCAAGCCTCGTGACTTCGAGCAGAAGGTCAACCGTAAGATGTACCGCGCAGCGATGCGCTCTATTTTTTCCGAGCTGGTTCGCCAGGAGCGTTTGGTTGTGGTTGACGACATGAATGTCGACACCCCCAAAACCAAGGCTTTCAACGCCAAGCTGAAGGACATCGGTGTGAATAACGCTCTGATTCTGTCCGACAACGTTGAGCAGAATCTGCACCTGGCCTCCCGCAACATTCCGCACGTTGACGTGCGTGACGTTGCAGGTCTGGACCCGGTTAGCCTGGTTGCCTTCGAGAAAGTCGTTGTGACTGTTCCCGCTCTGAAGAAGATCGAGGAGATGCTGGGATGAATCAGGAACGTATTTACAAGGTTCTTCTGGGACCGCACGTATCAGAGAAAGCGTCTCTGGTGGCGGAAAGCAATCAGGTGGTGTTTCGTGTAGCACCTGATGCCACTAAGCCCGAGATCAAGAAAGCCGTTGAGCAGCTGTTCAACGTCACCGTCGAAGGTGTTCAGGTTCTGAACCGTAAGGGTAAGCTCAAGCGTACCATCCGCGGTTTCGGCAAGCGTAATGATCTGCGTAAGGCTTATGTAAAGCTTGCGGAAGGTCAGGACATCGATTTTCTGGATGTGGAATAAGGTAAAGGGGTCGTAATATGCCGATCGTCAAAACCAAGCCAACATCTGCCGGCCGCCGTCACGTTGTAAAGCTCTACAACCCTGATCTTCACAAGGGGCGCCCTTACGAGCCGTTGGTAGAAACTAAGAGTAAGTCGGGTGGTCGTAACCATTTTGGTCGCATCACTACCCGTCACGTTGGTGGTGGCCACAAGCAGCACTACCGCGTAATTGATTTCAAGCGGACTAAAGATGGCATTCCGGCGACTATTGAGCGCCTGGAATATGATCCTAACCGCTCCGCGCACATCGCGCTCCTGAAGTACGCCGATGGCGAGCGTCGTTACATCATCGCTCCCAAAGGTATGCAGATCGGAGATCCTGTGCGTTCCGGTATCGACGCGCCGATTAAAGTGGGCAGCACGCTACCGCTCCGGAATATTCCGGTCGGTTCCGTGATCCACTGCGTCGAACTCAAGCCTGGCAAAGGTGCCCAGCTGGCTCGCTCCGCGGGCGCATCCGTACAGCTGGTAGCGCGTGAAGGTGCATATGCCACCATCCGCCTGCGCTCAGGTGAAATGCGTAAGGTGCTTGTTGACTGTCGCGCAACGTTGGGTGAAGTCTCCAACAGCGAACACAGCCTCAAGCAGCTTGGTAAAGCGGGTGCATCACGTTGGCGCGGTAAACGTCCAACAGTACGTGGTGTTGCTATGAACCCAGTTGACCACCCGCATGGTGGTGGTGAAGGGCGTACCTCTGGCGGGCGTCACCCTGTTACTCCTTGGGGTGTTCCGACCAAAGGGCATAAGACTCGTAAGAACAAGCGTACTGACAAGATGATAGTACGTCGTCGTTCGGCCAAGTAAACGACTACATAGAGGTAATTGCTGTGCCACGTTCTTTAAAGAAAGGTCCTTTTATAGACCTGCATCTGTTGAAGAAGGTCGAGGCAGCTCTGGAAGCTAACGACAAGCGGCCGATCAAGACCTGGTCGCGCCGGTCAACAGTTTTTCCGGAGATGGTAGGCCTGACCATTGCAGTCCACAACGGCAAGCAGCACGTGCCGGTTTATGTCACCGAAGATATGGTTGGACATAAGCTGGGTGAGTTCGCGGCAACGCGTACTTATCGTGGTCATGCGGCCGACAAGAAAGCTAAACGCTGATTCTGAGGTAATAGAAATGGAAGTAGCAGCCAAGTATAAGGGCGCTCGCCTCTCAGCTCAGAAAGCACGTCTTGTCGCTGACCAAGTACGCGGCAAGGCTGTTGAGGACGCCCTAAACATTCTGACTTTCAGCCCAAAAAAGGCGGCAACAGTCATCAAGAAAGCTCTTGAGTCTGCCATCGCCAACGCTGAGCACAACGAAGGTCTGGACGTTGACGAACTGCGGGTTTCCACCGTGATGGTGGATGAGGGTCCGACGCTCAAGCGAATCAAAGCTCGAGCCAAGGGGCGCGCTGACCGGATTTTCAAGCGCACCTGCCATATCACCGTCAAGGTCGCCGACAAGTAGGAGATGCTCAGATGGGTCATAAAGTAAATCCAACCGGCATTCGCCTGGGTGTGATCAAAGAGCACAACTCAGTGTGGTATGCCGAAAAGCAGGAATATGCGAACAACCTGTTGAACGACATTCAGGTTCGTGCATTCCTTGACAAGCGTCTGGTCAAGGCGTCTGTCAGCAAGATTGTGATCGAGCGCCCTGCTCAGAACGCCCGTATCACGATCCATACTGCCCGCCCCGGTATTGTTATCGGTAAGAAGGGTGAAGATGTTGATCGTCTGCGTCGCGAAGTCAGCGACATGATGGGTGTGCCCGTGCACATCAACATCGAAGAAGTCCGCAAGCCGGACCTGGATGCCCGCCTGGTAGCGCAAAACGTTGCCGGCCAGCTGGAGCGTCGTGTGATGTTCCGTCGCGCTATGAAGCGTGCGGTGCAGAACGCCATGCGCCAGGGCGCGAAGGGTATCAAGATCCAGGTAGGCGGACGTCTCGGGGGTGCTGAAATCGCGCGTTCCGAGTGGTATCGCGAAGGTCGTGTACCTCTGCACACTCTGCGTGCAGATATTGATTACGCAACCTACGAAGCGCATACCACTTACGGCGTTATCGGCGTCAAGGTATGGATCTTCAAAGGTGAGATTCTTGGTGGTATGGAGCAGGTCCGTGCTGACAAGAAAGCCTCTGGGAAGAAAGGTTCTAAGTAAAGGGGCACTCTTATGCTGCAACCAAAACGCACCAAATTTCGCAAGGTAATGAAAGGCCGTAACACCGGTCTCGCTCACCGCGCTAACAAGGTGAGCTTCGGTGAATACGGATTGAAGGCGACTACTCGTGGGCGTATAACTGCGCGCCAGATTGAGGCAGCGCGTCGTACCATGACTCGTCGCATCAAGCGGGGCGGTAAGATCTGGATCCGGATTTTCCCGGACAAGCCGATCTCCAGCAAACCGCTTGAAGTACGAATGGGTAAAGGTAAGGGTTCTGTCGAGTATTGGGTGGCTGAAATCCAGCCAGGCCGGATGCTTTATGAGATGGAAGGTGTTTCCGAGGAAATCGCTCGTGACGCGTTCACTCTTGCTGCGGCCAAATTGCCGGTACAGACCACCTTTGTAACGAGGACGGTGATGTGATGAAAGCAACAGAGCTGCGTGATAAGTCAGTCGAGGAGCTGAACGGCGAGCTGATCGACCTCCTGAAGGAGCAGTTCAACCTGCGCATGCGCAAGGCGACAGGTCAGCTGAATCAGTCTCACCTTCTCGGCAATGTGAAGCGCGATATTGCTCGCGTGAAAACAGTATTGAATGAAAAGGCAGGACAGTGACATGACCGAAGCTACCCAAACTGCCAGAACTCTGAGCGGCAAGGTCGTGAGCAACAAGATGGAGAAATCCATCGTGGTCCTGGTTGAGCGTCAGGTGAAGCATCCGCTGTACGGTAAGTACATGAAGCGCTCAACCAAGATTCATGCTCATGATGAGAGCAATCAGTGCAATGTCGGTGACACTGTGACCATTCAGGAAACCCGTCCGGTCTCCAAGACCAAGAGTTGGGCCCTGGTGGAAGTCACCGAACGTGCATCCAAGGTGTAACTCGCCCGGAGAACAACCATGATTCAGACTCAAACAATGCTTGAAGTCGCGGATAACAGCGGTGCGCGTCAGGTGATGTGCATCAAGGTCCTGGGCGGTTCACACAGGCGTTATGCCAGCGTAGGGGATATCATCAAGGTGACCGTCAAGGAAGCCATCCCCCGCGGTAAAGTGAAGAAAGGCCAGGTCCTGAAAGCTGTCGTTGTACGTACTCGCAAGGGTGTACGTCGTCCCGACGGGTCGCTTATCCGTTTTGACGGAAACGCGGCAGTACTTCTGAACAATCAGGACGCACCGATTGGTACCCGTATCTTCGGACCGGTTACCCGTGAACTGCGTAATGAGAAGTTCATGAAAATTATCTCACTGGCACCCGAAGTACTTTAAGGACCAGAGGCCGGTTATGAAAAAGATTAAACGAGATGACGAAGTAATCGTCACTACGGGGAAAGATAAAGGCAAACGTGGTAAAGTCCTGAAGGTTCAGGACGATGGCCGAGTGATTGTTTCTGGCATCAACATGATGAAGAAGCACACCAAGCCGAACCCGATGCTGGGCTCCCCAGGTGGCATCGTCGAAAAAGAAGCACCTATCCAGGCTTCCAACGTGGCTATTTTTAATCCGCAGACCGGCAAAGCCGATCGCGTAGGCTTCCAGATCAAGGAAGACGGCGCCAAAGTGCGGATCTTCAAGTCCACGAACGAAGCTGTCGATAACCAGTAAGCGGTGGTGGTTACGATGCTTAACATGAAAGAGCAGTACAGTAAGGAAGTGGTACCCGCCCTGCAGAAAGAGTTCGGCTACAAGAACGTGATGCAGGTGCCGCGTATCGAAAAGATCACCCTGAACATGGGTGTCGGCGAAGCGGTTGGTGACAAGAAGCTGATTGAGAATGCCGTGGCGGATCTTGAGCGCCTGGCAGGTCAAAAAGTGGTTGTTACCAAGGCACGTAAATCCGTCGCGGGTTTCAAAATCCGTGAAGGTTGGCCTATCGGTTGTAAGGTTACCCTGCGTGGCGAGCGTATGTGGGATTTCTTTGATCGCCTGGTTCACATCGCGGTTCCCCGCGTTCGTGACTTCCGCGGTCTGAACCCCAAATCGTTCGACGGTCGCGGTAACTACAGCATGGGTGTGCGTGAGCAGATCATTTTCCCCGAGATCGAGTACGATAAAGTCGACAAGATCCGTGGTCTGGACATCACCATTACCACCACTGCCGGTACCGACGACGAAGGTCGCGAACTGTTGAAAGCCTTTGGCTTTCCGTTCAAGAAATAAGGAACGAGTGTAATGGCTAAGGTTTCCATGAAGAACCGTGAGCTCAAGCGCGAGAAAACCGTTGCGAAGTTTGCAGCGAAGCGCGCCGAGCTCAAGGCGATTATCAAGAACCCGAATACCAGCGATGATGACCGCTGGGACGCACAGATGAAGCTGCAACAGCTTCCTCGTGATGCTTCTCCCTCGCGTCTTCGTAATCGTTGCCAGGTGACTGGTCGCCCCCACGGCGTTCTGCGCAAGTTCGAGCTTTCACGGATCAAGCTCCGTGAATACGGCATGCGCGGTGACGTACCGGGTCTGACCAAGGCAAGCTGGTAAGACTGGCATCCTGACCACCAGGTCAGGTGCCCGTTGGTAAGCGGTGCGGCACGCCGCTGCACAACTAAAAAGATCAGGAGCCTCATACCAATGAGTATGCAAGATACGCTTGCGGATATGTTTACGCGTATTCGTAACGCACAGATGGCACAGAAGGCCGACGTGGCCATGCCGTCTTCAAAGATGAAGATCTCCGTGGCCCAGGTCCTGAAGGACGAAGGTTACGTTGAAGATTTTTCCGTTTCAGCTGACGCGAAGCCCGAGCTGACGATTACTCTGAAATACTTCGGCGGCAAGCCGGTTATTGAGGAGATCAAGCGGGTCAGCCGTCCGAGTCTGCGCCAGTACAAAGGCGCTGGGGAACTGCCGAAAGTATCCGGCGGTCTGGGAGTCGCGATTGTCTCAACGTCCAAGGGCGTTATGACAGACCGCGCCGCACGAGCTGCCGGCGTGGGTGGCGAAGTCATCTGCACCGTATTCTAGGAGAATCACATGTCCAGGGTTGCCAATAATCCTGTCGTGCTGCCTTCCGGTGTTGAGGTTAAGCTGAACGGACAGGAAATTAATGTGAAGGGCTCCAAGGGAGCGCTTCAAATCACCATTCACCAGGCGGTAGAAGTAAAGCAGGAAGAAAACGTTCTTCGCTTTGCAGCCCGCGATGGTGCCAAACAGTCCCGCGCTCTTGCTGGTACCACCCGTGCACTGGTCAACAACATGGTGACCGGTGTCTCTACAGGCTGGGAGCGTAAGCTCGCGCTGACGGGCGTAGGTTACCGTGCCCAGGCGCAAGGTAAGAAGCTCAACCTGACACTGGGTTTCTCACACCCGGTCGAGTATGAGCTGCCCGAGGGGATTACCGCTGAAACTCCGTCTAATACGGAAGTTGTGATTCGCGGAATCGACAAGCAACAGGTTGGCCAGGTCGCTGCGGAAGTCCGCGCATTCCGTCCGCCAGAGCCTTATAAAGGCAAGGGTGTGCGTTATGCGGATGAGCAGGTCAGACGCAAAGAAGCCAAGAAGAAATAAGGCGGGACTATGAGCGCGAATAACGAAAGATTGCGTCGCGCACGCAAAGTGCGCATGAAGATCCGTAAGCTGGGTACCGACCGCCTGTGCGTTCACCGCACGCCGCGTCACATGTATGCCCAGGTTACAACTGCAGATGGCAGCAAGGTTATTGCCACTGCCTCCACGTTGGATAAGGAACTGCGCCAGGGTGCAACCGGTAACGTGGAAGCTGCCAAGAAGGTCGGTCAGCTGATTGCTGAGCGTGCCAAGGCGGCAGGTGTAGAGAGCGTTGCTTTTGACCGCTCCGGTTACCGTTATCACGGTCGGGTCCAGGCTCTGGCCGACGCAGCCCGTGAAGCTGGCTTGCAATTCTAAGAGGTGGAGAAGATGAGCGTTAACGAACAGAAGGCGCCTGAGCTCCAGGAGAAGCTGGTTCAGGTCAATCGTGTCGCCAAGGTTGTAAAAGGTGGCCGTATTTTCGCCTTCACCGCACTGACTGTAGTGGGTGATGGTAAAGGTCGCGTTGGTTTTGGTCGTGGCAAGGCACGTGAAGTGCCGGTCGCTATCCAGAAGGCAATGGAAGCTGCGCGCAAGAACATGGTAGAGGTTCCGCTTGACGGTACCACTCTGCAATACGCGGTGAAGGCTCAGCATGGCGGCTCCAAAGTCTACATGCAGCCTGCGTCTGAAGGTACTGGTATCATCGCCGGCGGTGCGATGCGTGCAGTACTGGAAGTTGCCGGTGTTCAGAACGTACTGTCCAAGTGTTACGGGTCTACCAACCCGGTGAACGTGGTACGTTCCACCATCAAGGGTCTCCAGGCGACACAAGCGCCTGAGGATATTGCAGCCAAGCGCGGTAAAACCGTGGAAGAGATTCTGGGTTGAAGTCATGGCGAACGCAAAAACGATCAAAGTAACTCTGACCCGCAGCCCCATCGGCTGCCAGCCCAAGCACAAACTGTGTGTGAAGGGCCTGGGTCTTCGTAAAATCGGTCACACCGTGGAAGTGGAAGATACGCCTTCCATCCGCGGCATGATCAACCGGGTTGATTACCTGGTTCGGGTTGAGGAGAACTAAGATGCGTCTGAACGAACTTAGTCCGGATCCCGGTTCACGTCCTGCTGCCAAGCGCGTAGGTCGCGGTATCGGTAGCGGTCTCGGTAAAACCGGTGGCCGTGGTCACAAGGGTCTGAAAGCCCGTTCCGGTGGCAGTGTTGCTCCCGGTTTCGAGGGTGGTCAGCAGCCGTTGGCCCGCCGTCTGCCGAAGTTTGGTTTCACTTCTCGTCAGCAGCGTTATGTTGCTGAAATTCGCCTGAATGAACTGGCGAAGGTAGAGGGTGACGTAGTTGACCTCGAAGCACTCAAAAAAGCAGACATCGTTCGTGAAGAAATTCGCGAAGCGAAAGTTATCCTTTCCGGCGAACTGAGCCGGGCGGTAACCGTAAAAGGTCTGCGAGTGACCAAGGGCGCACGCGAGGCTATTGCTGCCGCGGGTGGAAAAGTCGAAGACTAAGGCGAGTCGAGGACTAAATGGCCAAGACAGCATCATTGCCTGCGGGCGCGGGAAAAGGACTGGCAGAGCTGCGTTCGCGGCTCTGGTTCGTCTTCCTGGCATTGTTGGTGTACCGTATCGGTGCCCATATACCGGTGCCGGGTATTAACCCTGACCGCCTGGCGGCATTGTTCGATCAGAACCAGGGCACGATCCTGAGTCTGTTCAACATGTTTTCCGGTGGTGCGCTTGAGCGCATGAGTATCTTCGCACTCGGTATCATGCCGTATATCTCCGCCTCTATTATCATGCAGCTCATGACAGCGGTAAGCCCGCAGCTTGAGCAGCTGAAGAAAGAGGGCGAGGCTGGCCGTCGCAAGATCAGCCAGTACACGCGGTATGGTACGGTTATCCTGGCCCTGGTTCAGGGCTTCGGTATTTCTGTCGGTCTGGCATCTCAGGGCGTCACCTTTAACGACAGCTTCAGCTTCCACTTTGTGGCGGTTGTGTCCTTCGTTTGTGGTGCTGTCTTCATGATGTGGCTCGGTGAGCAAATCACCGAGCGTGGCGTCGGTAACGGTATTTCCCTGCTGATTTTCGCCGGGATCGTTGCCGGTTTGCCCGGTGCTATCGGTCAGACACTGTCGCAGGCACGGAATGGCGAGATGAGTCTTCTCGTTGTTCTGGGTATTGGTGTGCTGGCGATTGCCGTGGTTGGCTTTGTGGTGTTCATGGAGCGAGGTCAGCGGCGCCTGACTATCAACTACGCCAAGCGTCAGCAGGGCCGTCGGGTGTTCGCCCAGCAGTCCAGCCATCTGCCGCTGAAGGTCAATATGGCCGGTGTTATTCCGCCGATCTTCGCGTCTTCCATCCTGTTGTTCCCGGCATCGCTGGGGCAATGGTTTGGTCAGGGCGAAGGTATGGAGTGGCTGAGTGATATCTCCCAGGCACTGGCGCCAAGCCAGCCCCTGTACATTATCCTGTTTGCGGCAGCAGTGGTATTCTTCTGCTTCTTCTACACAGCACTGATGTACAATCCGAAAGAAGTTGCGGATAACCTCAAGCGCTCTGGAGCGTTTATTCCGGGCATTCGTCCCGGTGATCAGACAGCCAAGTATATCGACGGCGTTCTGACCCGGCTGACTCTGTTCGGTGCAATGTACATTGCAGCAGTTTCCCTGTTCCCTCAGTTTCTGATGGTGGCCGGGAATGTACCGTTCTATCTGGGTGGTACCTCACTGCTGATTGTTGTAGTCGTGGTGATGGATTTCATGGCGCAGGTTCAGTCGCACCTGATGTCTCATCAATATGATTCGTTGATGAAGAAATCCAATCTCAAGGGCTATGGTCGGAACGGTTAAAACCGTTCCCCTTGAAAACTGGAGTCGACAATGAAAGTACGCGCTTCGGTAAAGAAAATTTGCCGTAACTGCAAAGTAATTCGTCGCAATGGCTCGGTACGAGTCATTTGCTCGGAGCCTCGTCACAAGCAGCGCCAGGGCTGATTCCTTCGGGAAGCCTTCCTGACATTGCAGGGTTCCGGAATGATAGCGCTTGACTCTGAATGGGGTCAGGCGCTATTATTTCGCGCCCTTTTTGTGGCGGAAAATTCACACAGCAAAGCTTTGAACGCGGAGTAATTTGGATGGCACGTATAGCCGGTGTCAATATACCCGATAACAAACATGCTGTTATCTCGCTGACCTACATCTTTGGTGTTGGCAAGACAACAGCCCAAAAGCTTTGCGATGCAACCGGCGTCAAGCCGGACGTCAAGGTCAAAGACCTGTCCGACGAGCAGCTTGAATCCCTTCGTAGTGAAGTGGGCAAGGTGTCTGTCGAAGGCGATCTGCGTCGTGAAGTACAGATGAACATCAAGCGTTTGAAGGATCTCGGATGTCACCGTGGTCTGCGTCATCGTCATGGCCTTCCGGTCCGTGGCCAGCGCACCAAGACCAACGCCCGCACCCGTAAAGGTCCTCGCAAACCTATTCGTAAGTAACAGGTAGGCAAACATGGCAAAGCCAGGTACACGTACCCGTAAAAAGGTGAAAAAGACGGTTGTTGATGGCGTCGCGCACATTCACGCGTCCTTCAACAACACTATCGTGACCATTTCTGACCGTCAGGGCAACGTCCTGTCCTGGGCTACTTCTGGTGGTTCCGGTTTCCGTGGGTCACGCAAGAGTACACCTTTTGCTGCGCAGGTAGCAGCTGAAAGAGCCGGTAATGCGGCTGCTGAATACGGCCTTAAAAACCTGGACGTAGAGGTTAAGGGTCCTGGGCCCGGACGTGAATCCGCTGTACGCGCGCTGAATGGCTGCGGGTACAAGATCACCAACATCACTGATGTGACGCCGATTCCCCATAACGGCTGTCGTCCGCCCAAAAAGCGCCGCGTCTAACACAGGAGACAGTGAATTATGGCTCGTTATATAGGCCCGAAGTGCAAGCTGTCTCGTCGTGAAGGGACAGATCTTTTTCTGAAGAGCGGTGTTCGCGCGCTCGATTCGAAATGCAACATTGAGACTCCGCCGGGTATGCACGGCGCGCGTCGCAGTCGTTTGTCCGAATACGGCGTTCAGCTTCGTGAAAAACAGAAAGTTCGTCGTATTTACGGTGTGCTCGAAAAGCAGTTCCGTAATTACTACAAAGAGGCTGCCCGCATCAAAGGCGCAACCGGTGAAAACCTGCTGCAGCTTTTGGAAGGCCGTCTCGACAACGTTGTATATCGCATGGGTTTTGGTTCTACCCGTGCTGAGTCCCGTCAGCTCGTTTCTCACAAGGCGATCCTGGTCAACGACAAGGTAGTGAACATTCCTTCCTACCAGGTTAAGCCGGGTGATGTTGTGAGCGTGCGTGAGAAGGCAAAAAACCAGCTTCGCGTTAAAGGCGCGCTGGATCTGTCTGCAAGCCGCGCACCGGTGAGCTGGGTAGAGGTCGACGCCAGCAAGATGTCCGGCGTTTACAAGTCAGTGCCTGAGCGTACTGAACTGCCGGCCGACATCAACGAGAACCTCATCGTCGAGCTTTACTCGAAGTAAAGCCCAGTTAGCAACGAGAGCAGATAGGGGCGTCTATGCAGCGTTCAGTACATGAGTTATTGACACCTCGTACCATTGACGTGAAGGAATCAAGCGCCATGCGTGCCAAGGTGACGCTGGAGCCTCTGGAAAGAGGTTTCGGTCATACCCTGGGCAGCGCACTGCGTCGTATACTCTTGTCCTCAATGCCGGGCTGTGCGATTACCGAAGCACAGATTGACGGCGTTCTGCATGAGTACAGCGCAATCGAGGGTGTCCAGGAAGACGTCATTGAGATTCTTCTGAATCTCAAGGGCGTAGCTGTCAAGATGGGCGGTCGGGATGAAGCTGAGGTTACTCTCAGCAAGAAAGGCCCGGGTGCCGTCACAGCCGGAGATATCAAGCTGGATCATGATGTCGAGATCACCAACCCGGATCATGTGATCTGTCACCTCAGTGAAAAGGGTGAAGTGAACATGCGTCTCAAGGTTGCTCGTGGTCGTGGCTATGAGCCAGCCGATCAGCGGGGTCTGGACGAGGACGAAACTCGCGCTATCGGACGCCTGCAGCTGGATGCAACCTTTAGCCCGGTTCGTCGTGTTGCCTACGCCGTAGAAAGTGCACGGGTAGAGCAACGCACCGACCTGGACAAGCTGGTTATTGATCTGGAAACCAATGGTACGATCGATCCGGAAGAAGCGATTCGCCGGGCGGCCACCATTCTCCAGCAGCAACTGGCGGTGTTTGTTGATTTCGATCACGAGAAAGAACCCGAGCGCGTGGAGGAAGAGGAAGAAATTGATCCGATTCTGCTGCGTCCGGTGGATGATCTGGAATTGACAGTGCGTTCAGCTAACTGCTTGAAGGCTGAGAACATCTACTACATCGGCGATCTGATCCAGCGCACTGAAGTTGAGCTGCTGAAGACGCCTAACCTTGGTAAAAAGTCGCTGACCGAGATCAAGGACGTGCTTGCGTCCCGTGGTCTGTCACTGGGTATGCGTCTTGATAACTGGCCGCCGGCAAGCCTCCGTGGCGACGACCGGGTTCTGGGCGGTTAATCGCCGATTAGTTTAAGGTAAGGAATAAGAGCAATGCGTCATCGTAAGAGTGGTCGTAAGTTCAGCAGGACCAGTGCGCATCGCAAGGCCATGTTCCGTAACATGACTGCGTCACTGGTTGAACACGAGCTGATCAAGACAACGCTGCCGAAAGCCAAAGAGCTTCGTCGTGTAGCTGAGCCTTTGATCACGCTCTCAAAGAATGATTCGGTCGCGAATCGTCGTCTGGCGTTTTCTCGCCTGCGCAACGATGCTGCGGTTGCCAAGCTCTTTGATGAGCTGGGTCCCCGCTATAGCGAGCGTCCGGGTGGTTACCTTCGTATCCTGAAGTGCGGCTTCCGTGCCGGCGACAATGCCCCTATGGCATTCGTTGAGCTGGTTGGCCGTCCGCTGGATATCGAAGCGGAAGAGATGGACGACGACGAAGAGTAAAGTCTTCGGAATTGTCCAGTAAAAAGCCGGGGGGAGACCTCCGGCTTTTTTTTGGCTGAACGGAATGTTTCCGGCGACTGCTGAGAAGGCTAGCCTGCTAGTTGGGCTGCAGGGGCCGGGGCGGGATATCTTTTCTTATGGAAAAAGAACTCGCTGCGCTCAGACACCTTTGTTCCGTCAGAAAAGACATCCCACCCCAGGCCCGTCATAGCAAGGTAGGCGTAGTCTGTTTTATTTCTCTAGCATAGGCTTCAGGTAGTGTCCCGTGTGGGATCTGGCGTTTTTGGCGACCTGCTCGGGGGTACCCTCAGCGATGATCTGTCCGCCACCGGAGCCGCCCTCTGGCCCGAGATCGACAATCCAGTCGGCGGTCTTGATAACGTCCAGGTTGTGCTCGATCACGATAATGGTATTGCCGTGGTCGCGTAGGCGCTGGAGTACAGTCAGTAGCTGCTGGATGTCATAGAAATGCAGGCCCGTGGTGGGTTCGTCCAGAATGTAGAGCGTCTTGCCAGTGTCCCGCTTGGACAGTTCTTTTGCCAGTTTGACTCGTTGGGCTTCGCCTCCAGAGAGAGTGACGGCGCTCTGACCCAGGCGGATGTAGGACAGGCCGACGTCGATCAGGGTCTGTAATTTGCGGGCAATGAAGGGAACCGGGTCAAAGAATTCCCGGCCTTCCTCGACCGTCATCTCCAGTACTTCGTGGATATTCTTGCCTTTGTAGCGGACTTCCAGGGTTTCCCGGTTGTAGCGTTTGCCCTTGCAGACATCACAGGGGACGTACACGTCCGGGAGGAAGTGCATCTCAACTTTGATCACTCCGTCGCCTTGGCAGGCTTCGCAGCGTCCACCCTTGACGTTGAAGCTGAAGCGGCCGGGCTTGTAGCCCCGGCTCCGCGCTTCCTGGGTGCCGGCAAAGAGTTCCCGGATCGGAGTAAACAGTCCGGTATACGTGGCCGGGTTTGAACGTGGTGTCCGACCGATGGGGCTTTGGTCAATGTCTATGACCTTGTCCAGATGATCCAGGCCTTTGAGCTTTTCATAGGGTGCGTGGGTCAGGCTTGTCGCCTTGTTCAGCTTGGCGGCGGCGACCGGGTAAAGCGTCCCGTTAATCAGGGTCGACTTACCGGAACCGGACACGCCAGTCACGCAGGTCATAATCCCCAGCGGGATATTGAGAGTGACCTCCTGCAGGTTGTTGCCACTGGCGCCGGTGAGGGTCAGTTGTTTGCCGCTTCCGGTGTTTCGGGTGGCCGGAATGGCGATTTCGCGGGTGCCATTCAGGTATTGCCCGGTGAGGGAGTCGTTATTGCCAATGATGTCCTCGGGGGTTCCCTGGGCAATGATCTTGCCGCCGTGCACGCCGGCGCCGGGCCCTATGTCGATTACGTGGTCGGCTGCGCGAATGGCATCTTCGTCATGCTCTACCACGATCACGGTATTGCCCAGATCCCGGAGGTGGGTCAGTGTGGCCAGAAGACGATCGTTGTCGCGCTGATGCAGGCCGATAGAGGGTTCATCAAGGATATACATCACGCCGACCAGGCCGGCGCCAATCTGGCTGGCCAGGCGGATGCGCTGGGCCTCACCGCCAGAGAGGGTGTCGGCACTGCGCTCCAGTGTGAGGTATTCCAGGCCGACGTTAACCAGGAACTGCAGGCGCTGACGAACTTCCTTGAGGATTTTCTCGGCAATCTCGCCCTTGCGACCCGGCAGGGCCAGGGTTTCGAAATAATCGTGAGCGTCCCCCACCGGCAGGTGGGTAACGTCGGAAATGTTGTGCTCTTCGATAAACACATGGCGCGCACCGCGCCGCAGGCGTGAGCCGTGACAGTCCTTGCAGGGTTGTGTGCTCAGGTTGCGTGCGAGCTCTTCCCGCATGCTCTGGGATTCGGTTTCCCGGTAACGGCGCTCAAGGTTGGGCAGGATGCCTTCAAACGGATGAGCCTTTTCCATGATGTGGCCGCGGGAATTGACGTAGCGGAAGGGGATATCCTCGGTACCTGATCCGTACAGCAGCGTCTGGCGGAAATCCTCGGGTAAATCCTCCCAAGGCGTTTCCATGTCGACGCCATAGTGTTCGGCGACACTGGTCAGCATCTGGAAATAATAGACTGCCCGGCGATCCCAGCCCTTGATGGCGCCTGCCGCCAGCTTTGCTTCCGGATGCTGGACGATTTTCTCGGGGTCGAAGAACTGTTTAACCCCCAGGCCGTCGCAAGTCGGGCAGGCGCCGGCGGGGTTGTTGAAGGAGAAAAGTCGGGGCTCCAGCTCGCTGAGGGAGTAGCCGCACTGAGTGCAGGCATAGCGGGCAGAAAACGTATGTTCTTCGCCTTCGCCGCTCATGGGGGCGACCAGTGCAATACCATCGGCCAGGGCCAGCGCGGTCTCGAAGCTTTCCGCCAGCCGTTGTTCCAGACCGGGCTTGACCTTGAAACGGTCGACGACCACATCGATCTGATGTTTGCGTTTTTTATCCAGCGTCGGCAGGTCATCGATGTCATACACCGTGCTGTCGATACGCAGCCGGATAAAGCCCTGGCTGCGCATGGTCTCCACCACCTGGAGGTGTTCGCCCTTGCGGTCGCGGATCACCGGCGCAAGGATCATCAGCTTACTGTCCTCGGGCATCGCCATGACCTGATCCACCATCTGGCTGACGGTCTGGGCTTCCAGTGGCTGGCCGTGGTCGGGGCAGCGGGGTTCGCCTGCACGGGCGAACAGCAACCGCAGATAATCGTAGATTTCGGTGATGGTGCCCACGGTGGAGCGCGGGTTGTGGGACGTGGACTTCTGCTCAATGGAAATCGCCGGCGACAGACCTTCGATGTGGTCCACATCCGGTTTTTCCATCATTGAGAGAAACTGGCGCGCGTAGGTGGACAGAGATTCCACGTAGCGGCGCTGACCCTCGGCGTAAAGGGTGTCAAAGGCAAGGGACGATTTGCCGGAGCCGGACAGGCCGGTGATTACGATCAGCTTGTCCCTCGGCATATCCAGGTCGATGTTCTTCAGGTTGTGGGTCCGCGCCCCTTTGATCTGGATATGATCCATAACACCTCGCTCGAAGAAAAAACGGGATTATACCGTGTTATACCCCGCCCGGCGAAAGCCGTGAGGGTAAGTGACTACGCGATTGTTCACTGTGCCGTGTCGAATCGTGTTCTGGTACAATGCGCGGTTTCCGGAAAGGCGGTTATCCGCCAGAAACCGAATTGATGAAAGGCTCCCCCATGAATGCACTTGAAAGGCGATCAGTAGCGGCGTTGGCATCGGTTTATGCCATGCGGATGCTGGGCCTGTTCATGGTGATGCCGGTGTTTGTCCTGTTAGGCGACGACCTACGGGGCTCGACTCCGGCCCTTATCGGTCTGGCCATTGGCGCCTACGGCCTTAGTCAGGCCCTGTTGCAGATTCCATTTGGTCTGCTGTCGGACCGGGTGGGGCGCAAGCGCATGATCTACATCGGCCTGATCCTGTTTGCCGGGGGCAGTCTTGTCGCTGCATCGACCGATTCCATATACGTTGTTATCGCAGGACGGATTCTTCAGGGCGCCGGGGCCATCGCCAGTGTGCTGATGGCCCTGCTCAGTGACCTGACGCGGGAAGAGGAGCGAACCAAGGCGATGGCAACGGTGGGCATTTCCATCGGCCTGTCGTTTTCCGTCTCCCTGGTGCTTGGCCCCTTGATTGGATCCGCGTTTGGCCTGTCAGGTCTGTTTTACCTGACAGCCTTGCTGGCGCTGGTGGCCATGGTGATCGTCTGGCGTATAGTGCCGACCCCGCACCAGCATAAAATCAGTGCGGATACCCGACCGGCCCGGGCCATGCTGTCCAGGGTGTTGTCCGACGGCCGCCTGCTGCGCCTGGACTTCGGGATTTTCGCCCTCCACCTGGCGCTGACCGCCATTTTCCTGGTGTTTCCGACTCTGTTGCAGGATCAGCTGGGCCTCGCATCTTCCTCCCACTGGTGGTTCTATCTGACGGTTGTGGTGACTTCGTTCTTTGCCATGGTGCCGTTTATCATCATTGGCGAGAAAAAACGCAAGATGAAGCCAGTGCTGTGCGGTGCTATCGCCTTGTTAACGCTGGCAACGGCTGGTCTGGCGCAGGTCAGCGTCAGCCTGGTGGCGGCCTGGGCGGTGCTGTTTTTCTTCTTTATGGCGTTCAACCTGCTTGAAGCCTCCCTGCCTTCCCTGATCAGCAAGGAATCACCAGCGGCGAGCAAGGGGACGGCCATGGGCGTGTATTCCACGTCCCAGTTCCTCGGTGCTTTTATTGGTGGTGCTGTTGGTGGTGTGCTGCTGGAGCAGGTCGGGGTCACTGGAGTGTTGTGGCTGATGGCAGCTGTGCTGGTGTTGTGGCTTGTGGTCGCGTTGACGATGCCTTCCCCGGGTTATACCACCAGTTTCGTGGTACAGTTAAAACAAGTGGCGCACAGCCAGTTTGATAGTATTGACGATGCCTTCCGGCGGCTTCCCGGGGTACAGGATGTGGTCATTCTGGAAGAAGCGGACACCGCTTACCTGAAGGTGGATCGTCAGCAATTTGATGAGGGGTTACTTGCGGACTTTCCATTTGTCCGGCAGGGTAGCAGTTCTTGAAATCCGGAGGCCCGCAAGGAGGTTGGGTCATCCCTGAAAACTGAGTCAGGAGCAGATCATGGCACGAGGCGTAAACAAGGTCATTCTTATCGGAAATCTGGGGCAGGACCCGGATACCCGTTACACCCCTAATGGCAATGCGGTGGTAAACCTGAACCTTGCCACGGATGAAAGCTACAAGGACAGGCAAACCGGTCAGATGGTGCCGAAAACCGAATGGCACCGCATTGTAATGTTCGGCAAGATTGCTGAAGTGGCCGGCCAGTACCTGCGTAAGGGCTCCAAGGTCTATATCGAAGGTAAGCTGCAAACCCGCAAATGGCAGGGGCAGGACGGTCAGGACCGTTACACCACGGAAGTGGTGGTGGACATCAATGGCCAGATGCAGATGCTCGACAGCCGCGGTGGTGAAGGTGGTGCAAGCCAGGGCGCGCCCGCAGGCCGGCCCCAACAGTCCAATTATAATGCGCCGCCGGCCAGTCAGCAGGCTAGCCAGCCGCAGCAGCAGTCCGGCGGTTACAGCCAGCCAGCCCAGGGCAGCATGCCTGAGCCGGTGGACGACTTTGACGACGATATCCCGTTCTGATTGACACCTTCAGGTCGTCGGGGCAGGGCCGGAATAGAGTTTCCGGCCCCGTCTCACTTAATGTCTAATCTTCATCGCCCTCTGGGTGATCCATCCCCAGTTCGTTGATCTTCCGGGTCAGCGTGTTCCTTCCCCATCCCAGCAGAATCGATGCATCCCGACGCCGGCCGCCCGTGTGTTTGAGCGCCGTTTCGATCATGATTTTTTCGAACTCCGGGACGGCGGTATCCAGTATGCCTTTACGCCCGCGTTTGAGCTCCTGTTCCGCCCAATTTTGCAGGCCTTCCTGCCAGGTCTGGCCGGTGGTCGGAGTTTCCGCCTGGTGGAGTAGTTCGGGCGGCAGGTCGTCAATGTGAATTTCGCGGCCACTGGCCATCACCGTCAGCCATCGACAGGTATTCTCCAGTTGGCGGACGTTGCCCGGCCAGGGCATGGTGGTCAGGTACTCTTCTGCCTCGGGCCGGAGAATCTTGGGTTCCACTGTCAGCTCTGTGGCGGCCCGTTTCAGGAAGTGCTGCATTAACCTCGGAATGTCTTCCCGGCGTTCGGCCAGTTTGGGCAGGTGTACGCGGATCACGTTCAGGCGGTGAAACAGATCTTCCCGGAAAGAGCCACCCTGGACCAGCTTCTCCAGGTCCTGGTGTGTCGCTGCGATGATGCGCACGTCGACTTTGATGGGGGTGGTGCCGCCCACCCGGTAGAATTCGCCATCCGCCAGTACCCGCAACAGTCGGGTCTGGGTGTCTGCCGGCATATCACCAATTTCATCCAGAAACAGGGTGCCGCCGTTGGCTTGCTCAAAGCGCCCGTGCCTTGCTGCTGCTGCGCCCGTAAACGCGCCTTTTTCGTGCCCGAACAGCTCTGACTCGATCAGATCCTTGGGGATGGCAGCCATGTTGAGGGCGATAAACGGGTGGCTGGCTCTCGGGCTGTGGTTGTGAAGTGCTTGTGCGACCAGCTCCTTGCCAGTCCCGCTTTCGCCGTTGATCAACACGGTGATGTTGGAGTGGGAGAGGCGGCCAACAGCCCTGAACACTTCCTGCATCGCTGGTGCCTCACCGATAATTTCGGTATTGCGCTGCGAACTTTCTGCCTGGGGTTCCGAGGTGGCCCGGCGCTCATGGCTGTGGGCCACCGCACGCTTTGCCAGGGCGACAGCGTCATCCACGTCGAAGGGCTTGGGCAGGTATTCAAAGGCGCCAGTCTGATAACTGGTAACCGCACTCTCGAGATCAGAATGCGCTGTCATGATGATGACTGGAACATCCGGATGCACATCCACGATCTGGGAAAGCAGGGTGATGCCGTCCACGCCCGGCATGCGGATATCGCTGATGATGGCGTCGGGCTGTTCGTGCTCGAGCCGCAACATGATGCTTTCACCGCTCTCAAATACCCGGGGCTGCATACCGGCCTGGTTCAGGGCGCGCTCCAGCACCCAGCGAATACTTTTATCGTCGTCTATGATCCAGACGTTTGCCGGTTGGCTCATTGGTTGTCCTCCAGGGGCAGGAAGATGATGAAGTCGGTTTTCCCGGGCTCGCTTTCACACTCTACGAGTCCGTGGTGTTGTCCGATAATGCTCTGGGTGATGGACAGGCCCAGACCGGTACCGCTGGCACGGCCGCTGATCATCGGGTAGAAAATATTCTGCAACAGATCCTGTGGAATGCCTGGGCCGTTATCAATCACGTCCACGCGGCACACCAGGCGGTGGCGTTTGTGGCCGATGGTGAACTGGCGAAGGGCGCGGGTGCGGAAAGTGATGGTCGGCGGTTCGCCTTCGGCATGTTCGCTCTGGTTTTCGAACGCGGCCTCCATCGCATTGCGGGCAATGTTAAGGAAGGCCTGGATCAGTTGCTCCTTGTCACCTTCGAATTCCGGCAGGCTGGGGTCGTAGTCGCGGCGGAATGCCAGACGGCCGCGGCTCTCGGCTTCCAGCAGGGTTTTGACACGCTCCAGCACTTCGTGGACGTTGGTGGGTGCCAGCTTCAGGGCCTTGTTGGGCCCCAGCATCCGGTCAACGAGGGAGCGCAGGCGATCAGCCTCGTCGATGATAACCTGGGTATATTCCCGCTGACCTTCGTCGTCCAGTTCCCGGTCCAGTAACTGCGCAGCGCCGCGAATGCCGCCAAGCGGATTCTTGATCTCATGGGCCATGCCGCGCACCAGTATGCGAGTGGTTTCCTGCTGGGAGATGATGTCTTCTTCCCGACTGATGCGGAGCAACCGGTCCCGGGGCTGGATCTCAATCAGCAGTTCAGTCGGGGTAAGGCTGACCGGGGACACAGAGTAATCCACCGTAAGGCGCGCGCCGCTGGTCAGCACGAACTCCGCTTCCCGACGGGTGTAGGAATGGCCGTTGTCTGCCGCGGCATGCAGTGTGGTAAGTGCGTCTTCCGAATCCACCAGAATGTCACCGATGGGTAAACCCTCGCTGCGGGTGATGCTGGTCTCGAACAGGCTTTCTGCCGCCGGATTCAGATACTGGATGCGCAGACCATCTCCCAGCACCAGGATGGCCGTTGTCAGGCTGTCCAGGATGTTCTTGTAGCCAGTGGCTTTGAGTTGTGAGAGTGCCATGCTGCTGTCTCGGTTGATGGGCATAACGGGATACCCTCCGTTCTGCAAAAAGCGAACCAGTTTGAGAGGGTGGCTCGTGTTAGGTGCCCGGTTAACGGGCACACGGCTGTCACCGCCAGCGCGGACGCTGTGGCTTAGTGCGTTGGAGGTCGGGAGAGCCAGATGATGCTGGAAAAACGCCCCGTTGCTGGTCAGAGTATGGCGTTTTTCTGGTGCGAGCGCACCAATATAGTGCGCCCGTAGTGGATGGGTCAGTTGTTAACGGAGGGGCGATGGATGGTAAAGCTGATGGATTCGCCGGTTTTTACCTGCACGCCATTTTCGTCAATGATGTTGACGCCAGCATTATGGGTGCCACGGAATACGTTGCGTACAGTGACAGTATCCGAGGTAGTCTGGCCCACGGGTTGGCCATCCAGGGTGACTTCATAGCGATGACCTTCTTTCAGGCCAGGTTTGCTGGCGACCCGGAATGCCACATCGCCACTGCCGCTGTGAAAGGCTTCGTCGTCATTGGGGGCGACTATCCGGACGCTGCTGTAAGCTGAGCCTTCTTCCTCGGCTACCTGGCGCAGCTTTTCCGGCTCTTGCACGTCCGCCGGCTTGGGCAGAGTAACCGTGGTAACCGGTTTGACCCTGACTTCTTCAGCGCCGTCCGAGGGTTCGTCAGAGAAGGTAACGTTGCCTTGGGCATCAACGTTCCTGTAGACCTCTGCCAATGCAGGGGCGGATGTGAGAACGAGCACGCCAGCGAATAATCCAAGCCGTAAGTTCATTCCGGTAACCTGTGGTGATTGTTTGATTTGATTATCAATGGCGGGGTAGGCGTTTTCAACGGTGTTGGCGGTTCAAAGGGTTACATATCGTTAAGGGCCACAGGGACTGTGGCAGAGGTCACAAAAAAGCCCCGCCGAGGCGGGGCTTTTTCACGCTGTGATCCGAAGATCAACGGCGTCTGCGTTTAGCAGGAGTAGTAAAGCTCGAACTCAACCGGGTGAGTGGTCATGTTCAGACGCTCAACTTCACCGCGCTTCAGGTCGATGTAGCCTGCAATCATGTCCTCGGTGAACACACCGCCGCGAGTCAGGAACTCGTGGTCGGCTTCCAGGCAGTCCAGAGCTTCCGCGAGGGTTTCAGCAACCTTCGGAATGTTCAGGGCTTCTTCCTTCGGCAGGTCATACAGATCCTTGTCCATGGCATCGCCAGGGTGGATCTTGTTCTGGATGCCGTCGAGGCCGGCCATCATCAGTGCTGCGAACGCCAGGTATGGGTTGGCGGACGCGTCAGGGAAGCGCACCTCGATACGACGTGCCTTCGGGCTGTTTACGTACGGGATGCGGATGGAGGCGGAGCGGTTACGGGCGGAGTAGGCCAGCATAACCGGAGCTTCGAATCCAGGCACCAGGCGCTTGTAGCTGTTGGTGGAAGCGTTGGTGAAGGCGTTGATCGCCTTGGCGTGCTTGATGATGCCGCCGATGTAGTACAGGGCGGATTCGCTCAGGCCCGCATAGCTGTCACCGGCGAAGACGTTCTTGCCGTCCTTGCTCAGGGACATATGGACGTGCATACCGGAACCGTTATCACCCACGACCGGCTTGGGCATGAAGGTGGCGGTCTTGCCGTAAGCGTGAGCTACGTTGTGAACGCAGTACTTGAGGATCTGTACTTCGTTAGCCTTGTTGACCAGGGTGTTGGCGCCAACACCGATTTCGCACTGACCGGCGGTGCCCACTTCGTGGTGGTGAACTTCAATTTCCAGGCCCATGGACTCCATCGCGGCACACATTGCGCCACGCAGGTCGTGCAGGCTGTCTACCGGCGGAACCGGGAAGTAACCGCCTTTCACGCCCGGGCGGTGACCGATATTGTTGCGATCGAAGTCTTCACCGGATACCCAGGCGGCTTCTTCGGAGTGGATAGAGTAGTTGGCGCCTTTCATGTCCACTTCCCACTTCACGGAATCGAACACGAAGAATTCCGGCTCCGGACCGAACAGGGCGCCATCGGCGATGCCGGTGGACTTCAGGTATTCTTCCGCACGACGGGCAACAGAACGGGGGTCACGCTCGTAACCCTGCATGGTAGAAGGCTCTACAATGTTGCAGGTAATGTTAACCGTAGTTTCTTCGGTGAACGGATCCAGAACGGAGGTTTCGTCGTCCGGCATCAGGATCATGTCGGATTCGTTGATGCCTTTCCAGCCGGCAATTGAGGAGCCGTCAAACATCTTGCCGTCGGTAAAAAAGTCGTCGTCCACTTCGGTGGCAGGCAGAGTCACGTGCTGCTCTTTACCACGGCTGTCCGTGAATCGCAGGTCAACCCATTTGACTTCGTGCTCTTTGATCAAATCAACTGTCTTGGACATTGTGCATGCTCCATCGTGTTTCCCGCTGGGCGGGTGATTTCATGTTCGTTGTGCCGGATCGCTCAGCGACGCTGACTTCCGATCTGTTTTGAGGTTGGGGCAGCTTATCAAAAGCTGCGGCGTCTTACCTGCAAAATCGGCTGACAGGAACAAAGCAATTGTCTTGCCAATTTATCAGGCGTGCGCCAGAACAGCGCAACCACAAGGGGTGCGGACTTTTTTGGCGCGTCTGTGGAGAGGTTACCCAATGTTTCGCACTTCTTTGGTGCGTCAAAATGGTGCGCGCAATGCTTAATTGCACAAAAATGGTGCATCTATGTTGTGTGGTGAATAGGCGTTATTCTTCATATAAACGACACGGACTTTTCGATATACTGCGCGCCACCTCATTTTTACCCTGCCGCTTTTGGGATGAAAAAACTCCAAACGGTATGCAGGGCGCCGGGCCAGCCGGTTCTGGTGAATGAATTCATTTTACGGATTTGAGACGGCATGTGCAGGGGTGACCCTGCGAAAGACCCTCTCAGGTCATTGAGTGCATGCCGCAGGATTATTTTTGTGATTGAAAAACTTCGTAATATCGCCATCATCGCCCACGTTGACCACGGTAAAACCACCCTGGTAGATCAGTTGCTGCGTCAGTCCGGTACGCTGGAGCGTAAAGAGCTCGAAAGCGAGCGCGTTATGGACTCCAACGATCAGGAAAAAGAGCGTGGCATTACCATTCTGGCCAAGAACACCGCGCTGAAATGGCACGACTACGACATCAATATCGTTGATACCCCGGGCCACGCCGACTTTGGCGGCGAAGTGGAGCGGGTAATGAGTATGGTTGACTGTGTGCTGCTGGTGGTTGATTCCATCGACGGCCCGATGCCGCAAACTCGCTTTGTGACCCAGAAGGCCTTCGATGCCGGGCTGCATCCGATCTTGGTGGTCAACAAGATCGATCGTCCTGGCGCTCGTCCGGACTGGGTAGTTGATCAGGTTTTCGATCTGTTCGACAACCTTGGCGCCACCGATGAGCAGCTGGATTTCCCCATCGTATACGCCAGCGCCCTCAACGGCATCGCCGGGATGGAGCACGAAAATCTCGACGACAACATGGATGCCGTATTCCAGGCGATTGTTGATCACGTGCCTGCTCCGTCCGTAGATCTCGATGGTCCGTTCCAGATGCAGATCTCCCAACTGGACTACAGCAGCTTTCTGGGTGTGATTGGCATCGGTCGCATTATGCGCGGCAAGATCAAGACCAATTCGCCCGTGGCCGCCATCGGCGCCGACGGTAAAAAGCGCCAGGGCCGTATCCTGAAGATCATGGGGCACTCCGGTCTGCAGCGTGTCGAAGTCGATGAGGCGCAAGCTGGCGACATAGTTTGTGTGAGTGGTCTGGATTCGCTGTTCATTTCCGATACGCTCTGTGATCCTTCCAATGTCGAGGCGTTGCCGCCGTTGACGGTGGATGAGCCGACCGTATCCATGACGTTCCAGGTCAACGACTCGCCGTTCTGTGGTAAAGAGGGCAAGTTTGTCACCAGCCGGAATATCAAGGAACGTCTGGAAAAGGAGTTGCTCCACAACGTTGCCCTGCGCGTTGAAGAAGGCGATTCCGCGGACAAGTTCAAGGTATCCGGTCGTGGTGAGCTGCACCTTTCGGTGCTGATCGAAAATATGCGCCGCGAAAACTTCGAGCTGGCGGTTGGTCGTCCTGAGGTTGTCATTCGTGAGATCGATGGCGAGAAGCAGGAGCCATACGAAAACGTCATTATCGACATCGAGGAGCAGCACCAGGGCGCCCTGATGGATCAGATGGGTCTGCGTAAGGGCGATCTGACCAACATGGTTCCGGATGGCAAGGGGCGTATGCGTCTTGATTACACCATTCCCGCGCGCGGCCTGATTGGCTTCCGTAACTCGTTTCTGACCCTGACGTCCGGCTCCGGCATTCTGACGTCAACCTTCAGCCATTACGGCCCGATCAAGGGCGGTGATGTGACCAGTCGCCAGAACGGTGTGATCGTGTCAATGGCGACCGGTACGGCGTTGACCTACTCTCTGGAAACGCTGCAGAGTCGTGGCAAGCTGTTCCTTGATCCTGGCCAGGAAATCTATGAGGGTCAGTTGTGCGGGATTCACAGCCGCGAAAACGATCTGGTCGTCAATCCGACCAAGGGCAAGAAGCTCGATAACATGCGTGCTTCCGGGAAGGATGAGGTCATTGGCCTGGTGCCGCCGATCAAGTTCACGCTCGAGCAGGCGCTGGAATTCATCGATGATGACGAGCTGGTGGAAGTTACGCCCAAGTCGATTCGGTTGCGTAAGAAGCTCCTTACCGAAAACGAGCGTAAACGCGCCCACAAGAAGTAATCTGCAGTACGTGAAACAGGAGGGGCGGGTCCATTGTGGTCCGCCCCTTTTTCGTTCACTTCAGCTAAACTCCGGTTACATCCTTTTACCGGAGCGCCCCATGCTCACCCTTTACCCAGAAATCAAGCCGAATGCCCAGCATCGTATCGCCGTTGATCCGCCTCATGAATTGCATGTGGAGGAAAGCGGGAATCCGAATGGAATGCCGGTGCTGGTGGTCCATGGTGGTCCGGGTGGCGGGTGTGAGGATTATCATCGTCGTTTTTTCGATGCTGAACGTTATCGCATCGTTTTGATGGATCAGCGTGGCGCGGGACGTTCAACGCCGCTGGCGGAGCTTGAAGGGAACAGCACCGACAAGCTGGTGGAGGATATGGAAACCGTTCGTACGTTCCTGGGGATTGACCGGTGGCTGCTGTTCGGGGGTAGCTGGGGATCCACGCTCAGCCTTGTTTATGCCGAGAACTTCCCTGAGCGTGTATTGGGATTGGTGTTGCGGGGAATCTTCCTGTGTCGTCCCCGGGATATTCACTGGTTCTATCAGGAGGGGGCGAGTCGTGTCTTTCCGGATTACTGGGAGGATTTTCTGAGCCCGATTCCGGAAGAAGAGCGAGGTGACCTGGTAAGGGCTTATTACCAGCGGCTTACAAGCAGTAACGAATTGGAACAAATTCAGGCAGCCAAGGCCTGGTCGGTCTGGGAAGGCCGGTGTGCGACTCTTCATCCCAATCCCAGGGTTGTTGAGCATTTCGGCCATCCCCATGTCGCCATCGCGCTGTCCAGGATCGAGTGTCACTATTTTATGCATGACGCTTTTCTGGAGGCGGACCAGATCGTGCGCGATGCACCCAGATTGGCGGACATTCCCGGCGTGATCGTCCATGGTCGCTACGATATGGTGTGCCCGCTGGATAACGCGCTGGCACTGGCCAGAGCCTGGCCCCAAGCCGACCTGAGAATTATCCGGGATGCTGGCCACTCTGCATCAGAGCCGGCCATCGTTGACGCGCTGATGCGTGGGGTGGACGAGGTGGCTGCGAAAGTGACTGGGACTTTAGACTAAGTCCGCCCGGTAGGGGTTGCGGCCACCGGGTGCCATGGATACACTCTTGCCAATTCTTAATGGTCCTTCCACAGGGAGTTTGATGAAGGGGCTTATCCAGCGCGTATCAAGTGCAAGTGTTACTGTTGATAATCAGTTAGTTGCTGAAATCCAGGAAGGCCTGTTGCTTCTCCTGGGTGTTGAGCGTGGTGACGGAATCAGAGAGGTTCAGAGCCTGGTGAGAAAGGTTCTGAACTATCGTGTTTTCCCCGACGACCAGGGACGGATGAATCGCAGCCTGCAGGACACGGGTGGTTCTCTTCTTGTTGTTCCCCAATTCACGTTGGCGGCGGATACCGGTTCCGGTACCCGGCCGGGGTTTTCATCGGCCGCTGCGCCGGAATTGGCGGAAAACCTGTTCCTTGATTTTGTGGCCGCAGCAAGCGATGCCCTGAAACGTGGTCATGTTGAAAAGGGCCAGTTTGGGGCGGATATGAAAGTATCCCTGGTTAATGATGGCCCTGTGACTTTTATGCTCCGGGTGGGAAACAGTTCCTGAAAAAATACCGTGTCGCACTATAATTGCGCGCGATCGTAATGTGCGGCCCTAAATGGTGCGAACAACAGGTGTTTGGGTATGTCGGAAGCGCCGGACATTCACTCGTTATCGATTTAGCTGCATGAATCTAAAGGATTTGTTGAATTCTGGCCTCGGATTTGAAGTACATGAAGGGATTAAGATCAACAGCGTTTTGGAGTAATCCCCCGTCAGGCAAAGATAAGAGTAGCGAATATTTAAACGTTAAAAGTTTGCAAAACTGGGTTTGTTGTATTAAAAAGGCTCATCATGCAGAGCTTTAACTTATAGCTGTAAGTGATTGAGCTGCAAAGGCCTGAGGAGCTTCGGGCTGTAGGGAAATCAAAAAACGTTATCGCCATGTCATTAAACTGACATGGTGAAAACACAAAATAAGGCTCTAACCAGCCTGACTGGTGGAAGTCTAAAGAACGGGATTTAAACCCGTCGCTAAAACCTGAGTTAACTCAATAAAGGAAGACGCAACATGAAAAAAACGCTCATCGCATCTGCAGTTGCAGCCGCAACTTTCTCTGGCGCCGCGCTGGCACAGGACATGGCTCTGCCGACCGTTTACGGTAACATCCAGCTGGCCGCCACTCACGACAACATTGACAACGGTCCTTCCGAAGTTGATCTGTTCGACAACGGCTCTACCCTGGGCGTACTGCACGACCACGAAATTGCACCGGGCCTGACCGGCTTCTTCAAGGCCGAGCTGCACTTTGATGCTGACGAGAACGACGGCGAAGATCAGGGCATCTACGAGATCGACGAAGCCTACGTTGGTGTTAGCGGCGACAACTTCGGTAAAGTCTGGGTTGGTAAGGACGACTCCACTTACGAAACCGCCGTCACTGAAATCTCCGAGTTCTTCGAAGTAGCTTCCCTTAACATTGGTGTTGATTACACCACTGGTGAAGGTGACCTGGTTCAGTACCAGTCTCCCTCGTTTGGTGGCTTGACCCTCGGCGCCGCCGTTCAGGTTAACGGTGATTCCTCCGATAATGGCAAGTCCTACCCGTACCAGCTGGCTGCTGTTTACGGCGTTGATGCCCTGGAGCTGGCAGTTGCAGTAGATTCCAACGACAACGGCGACGGCAACGGCGAGAACACTTACGGCCTGCGCGCCAGCTACAACCTGGACGCACTGCGTCTGACTGGTGAATTCCATACCCGTGATGACGCTGGTGACTTGTTCGGCGTAATGGGTGTTTACACCATTGGCGCCAACCAGTTCGCACTGGCTTATGAGTATGGCGAAGCTGACGACGCAAATGACACCAAGCGCGACACCGTGACTCTTCAGGCCCTGCACAACGTGTCTGACAACATGTACGTTTATGTTGAAGGCTACCTGGGTGGTGGTGACGACGTATACGAGTATGAAGATGAGCTCGGCAACGCCGCTGTTTCCGACGAGCGTTCCATCGCTGCTGTTGGTGCTACTTACTACTTCTGATCAGCTAACCAGCTAATCAAGTAGTTACAAAAAACCGGTGACCTTCGGGTCGCCGGTTTTTTTATGTATGCTGCAAAAATACATCTGACGGAGAAGTACCATGGCCGAGGAGCTGGAAATCAAACTGAGCCTGTCTGCCGGGAATCAGGAAAAGGCCCTGAAATGGTTGCTTGCACAGAGCGGCACGTCTGAGGGGCTGCGAAAAAAACTGGTGAACCGGTATTTTGACACGCCGCAAGCCGACCTGAACCGGCAACGCATTGCCTTGCGGATTCGGCAGGCGGGTGATCAGTTCATTCAGACCCTCAAGACCCAGGGCGAGTTTGTGGACGGCGCCCATCGGCGTCAGGAGTGGGAATGGCCGCTCATGGGCACAGAGCTGAACATGGGTCTGGTGGCGGATACGCCGGTGGGGCAAAACGTTAACCTGGCAGACCTGAAACCGGTTTTTGAAACCAATTTTGATCGTCAGGTGGTGATGATCGAAGAAGGGGAGACCGTCATCGAGGTAGCTATTGACGCCGGTTATATAGCGGCCGGTGGGCGCAAGCGCCCTTTGCACGAAGTGGAATTCGAACTGAAATCCGGTGACTCATCCCATCTGGTCCGTTGGGCCCGGTCGCTTGCGGAGAGTGTGCCTGTGTTCTTGAATCTGGTGAGTAAGGCGGAGCAGGGCTATTACCTGGCTGGACTGCACAATCCCTCGATATTGCCGGCGGACGAAGGGTCTGAGCTGTCTGTGCCCGGGTTTCTGCACAGCCTCAGCGTGGCCTGGTTAAAAGGCGAGACCTTACCCGTTGATGAGGGGGACCTTGTCGCGGTGGAGTGCGCGGCGAACAGCCGGGGCGCCCAGCAGCAGTTCCGCGATGTGCATGCCAGCCTGCTGTCCGGGGAGTCTGTTGCAAACCTGGCCGAGCGAGTGGCGCTCGGGCAGCTACAACTCAGTATCGCCGCTGGTTAATCGGCGGCTGTCTTTTTCTCTTCCGCTTCGCTGTCATGCCATTTTTGAAGAAATGCACGATAACGCTCCAGAGCTTCCCCTACCACTTGGGTGGTCGGCGTATCGTGTGACTTTACCAGTACAATCAGTCCTTTCCCTTCTATTTCCTTGTCTGTTGGCGGATGGCAGCTTACCTCGCCGTCATTGTCGATGTAGGCCAGCGCGGTTCCGATGCCGTGGCGCACCAATGCACTGACAATATCGGCCCAGTTCAGGTCATCAAGTTTCAGGTCATAGCGATGCGGGTGATCGTTCTGGTAGTTGAACATGTCCTCCAGGACTTTCTCGGAACCCGGGGCTACTATCGCCCGCACCATTATTTCCGGGTAGGTCCGTACCGGCCGGATAATGGTTCTGACGCCCACCGATTTGAACCGCTGGCGGTTCTGGTCGCTGACACATTCGATGGTTGTTCGATTGCCGAGGTTGGATTCGGTCAGGCGATGCGCAATATCAAAGGTCAGGCTGTCGGATGCCGGGTCCGCTTCGTCAGCGGCCAACACCACGATGTGTCGCGCGCTTCCGGCATGGGTTGCCTTCAGCGCTTCCGGATCACTGCCCGAGCCATGGAAGTGCACCAGGCCAACGTCCGCCAGTTCCGGCGGAAGGCCGCCCGGAAACTGGCGTGTCAAAATGATGATGGGCACGGTTTCGTATCCTGGAACCGCGCGCATCTGTGAAGCGAACCGCGCAAAGTACTGCTCGCCGCCATTTCTGGGAGTGTTGATGATCACAATGTGGTCTTTCATTTTGTATACCCAGCGTCCGGTTACGATGCGTTCCCGGCGATAAAACCGGTACTCGATAAAATCACTGACAATCAGCGTCATAATAGTGATGGCGCTGATGAACATGACGATAATGGTGCTGATCCGGCCAGCAGCAGTTTCCGGGGATAAATCCCCGTAACCCACGGTGACCAGGGTGGTCATCGTCAGCCAGATGGACTCGAAGAGGGTGAGGTCCTCCACCGCCCAGATAACCATGACCTGAAACACCAGGAGGCCGCCCAGAATGGAAAACAGACGTTTGATGCGTGAGCGGATGATACCCGACATCGGTAAGTGCGCGAATTGATGTTCCGGGTTAAGCGGACGGCGGTTTCTGAGCATTAAGGGCCTGGATGGTTCAGTCGGCTGACGGTTCGTTATACAGTAAGGGAAATATAACAGAGATACAGGGGTTTGCGTTATGTCCGAGCCATGGAGTGCACTTCCGAAGGTGCTTGCCGACGATGTCGCAGCGGGTTGGTCATCGGTGACCGGGGATGAGCATCGCTCCTGGATGACAGCGTCGGCAGGCCTTTCAGAAGATGATGTTGCGAACGCCATGGCGCGCAGCGTGTTTCTGAAACAGACCCTGGAGCGGCACCCGGAGCAGATTGAGGCACTGGTCCGGTCCCGCCCGCTTCGCGAGCCAACCACCCGGGACTATTTGCAGCAGCGCTGGCAGGAGTATCTCGGGGATGTATCGGATGAGCATTCCCTGCACGTGGCGCTGCGCCGGTTCCGCCGGGAGTGCCAGTTCCGCATTATCTGGCGTGACCTGATGCGTTGGGCGGATCTCCACGAAACCATGGCTGCGACCAGCGAGTTTGCGGAAACCGGTATCCAGGGAGCGCTGGACTGGCTGTATGAAGATGCCTGCGAACAGTCGGGCACACCCTGGGGCGCTGATCCGGTGACTGGGGAAGACGTCCCTCAGTCTATGGTGGTGTTAGGCATGGGCAAGCTGGGTGGCCGGGAGCTGAATGTCTCGTCCGATATCGATCTGATCTTTGCCTTTCCCGGGAAGGGGGAAACCCGGGGTGGCCCACGTTCCATGGATAACCAGCAGTTTTTCATCCGCCTGGGGCAGCGCCTGATCCAGGCGCTGGACCAGATCACGGCGGACGGATTCGTTTTTCGCGTAGACATGCGCCTGCGACCCTATGGCCAGAGTGGTGCGTTGGCGCTGAGTTTCGCCGCTCTGGAGACCTATTATCAGGATCAGGGGCGTGACTGGGAGCGCTACGCGATGGTCAAGGCCCGGGTTGTGGCAGGCGATGAGCGCGCCGGTCAGGTTCTGATGGAAGCCCTGAGACCCTTTGTTTACCGAAAATATGTGGATTTCAGTGCCTTCGAGTCCTTGCGGAGCATGAAAGCGATGATTGGTCGCGAGGTGCGCCGAAAAGGTCTTGAGAACAACATCAAGCTGGGCAGTGGTGGCATACGTGAAATCGAGTTTGTCGTGCAGGCATTTCAGCTCATTCGCGGCGGGCGTGACCGGGAGCTCCAGCAGCGTGAATTACTGATCATCCTCAAGGAGCTTGAGGCGCTTGAGCTACTGCCGTCTCAGGTGGTGAAGGAATTGCGCGAAGCCTACGTGTTTCTGCGCAACCTGGAGCACGCGCTTCAGGGGGTTGAAGACAAGCAAACCCAGCTGTTGCCGGATGATGAGCTGACGCAGGCGCGAATTGCACTGATCATGGGATTTGATGGCTGGGACGCCTGCCTGCAGGAGCTTGAGGCGCACCGGGAGCGAGTGGCCAGACACTTTGCGGACATTATTGCCACCGAGGAAGAGGAGCATGAATCCGCAGCCCTGGAAGAAGGCTGGCACGAGCTCTGGTTGGCTGAAATGGATGAGGACGCCGCAAGGCAATGGCTGGAACAGCACGGTTTTGAGGATCCGGAGGACAGTTACGGCCTGCTGTGTAACCTGCGGGACAGTCGTACGATAGAGGTCATGCAGACCCAGGGGCGGAAACGCCTGAATCAGTTCATGCCGGTATTGCTGGAAGCCCTGACCCAGGTGGATGCGCCATCTCAGACCCTGGCCCGGGTGCTGCAACTGGTTGAAGCGATTCTGCGGCGTACCGCTTACATGGTCCTGCTGCTGGAAAACCCGGGGGCGAGAACGCAACTGGTCAAGCTGTGCAGCGAGAGCCCGTGGATTGCACGGCAGCTGGCGGAGACGCCGCTCCTGCTTGATGAATTGCTGAATGCCGAGAGCCTGTACCACCCGCCGGCCAAGGAAGAGCTGCAGGACGACCTGCGCCAGCAGATGTTGCGGATTCCCTTCGAGGATCTGGAAGAGCAGATGGAGTCCCTGCGGCATTTCAAGAAAGCGCATAGCCTGCGAGTAGCAGCGTCAGAACTGAAGGGTACGCTGCCGCTGATGAAGGTGAGCGACTACCTGACCTGGATTGCCGAGGTGGTGCTGGATCATGTTGTTGATGTGGCGTTCGCCAACCTTGTCAGCCGTCATGGCTATCCCCTCCGGGCCGATGGTTCTGCCTGTGACACGGATTTCGCCATCATTGGCTATGGCAAGCTTGGTGGTGTTGAGCTTGGCTATACCTCGGATCTGGACCTGGTATTTGTTCACAACGCTGATCCGGAGCAGGCCAGTGATGGTGACCGACCGATTGATAACTCCATTTTCTATACCAGGCTGGGGCAGCGTATTGTCCATATCCTCAGCACCCAGACGCCTTCCGGCCAGTTGTACGAAGTGGATATGCGGCTTCGCCCATCCGGTAATTCCGGACTTCTGGTCAGTACGTTGCCGGCCTTTGAAAAGTATCAGCGCAACGATGCCTGGACCTGGGAGCATCAGGCTCTGGCCAGGGCCCGTGGCGTGGCGGGTTGCCCGGACACGCTGGGAGACTTCGAGACCCTTCGCCACGATATTCTGTGCCAGCAAAGGGATCGCGCGAAACTGCGCGCTGACGTGGTGGATATGCGTGAGAAAATGCGCACCAGCCTTGGAACGCCAGAGGGTAAGCGGGAGGACGTTTTTCACATCAAGCATGATAACGGCGGTATCATTGATATCGAGTTCATGGTCCAGTACCTGATGCTGGCCTACAGTTCCGATCACCCCGAGCTGACCCAGTGGTCTGATAATATCAGGCAGCTTGAGGAGCTCGGTCGAGCTGGAGTAATGGATGAGGAAGACATCGCCAAGCTTCGTGAAACCTACATTACCCTGCGTTCAACCATTCACCGCAGGGCGTTACAGAACCTGAACAGCCAGGTCGAGGGCGATGCGTTTCCCGACGAGCGCGCCTATATAAGGGGCATGTGGCAGGCAGTGATGATAGATTAGTCTACTACGCTTCGGTTCCGCGGAATTTTCCTGCTAGAATGCCGGTTTCCCGAAAACCGCTTGTTATGGAGCAGAAACAATGTCGATGGCTGATCGCGATGGCCTGATCTGGCTGGATGGTGAAATGGTTCCCTGGCGGGAGGCCAAAACCCACGTGCTGACCCACACCCTGCATTATGGTCTGGGGTGCTTTGAAGGGGTGCGTGCGTATAACACCGCCAACGGCCCGGCGATTTTCCGTCTGAAGGAGCACACTGATCGACTGTTCCGTTCTGCTCATATCCTGAATATGACCATGCCGTACACCAAGGAGCAGTTGAACGAGGCCCAGTGCGCGGCCGTTCGCGAGAATAACCTGGATGAAGCCTACCTGCGCCCGATGGTGTTCCTGGGGTCCGAGGGTATGGGGCTGCGTGCCGATAACCTCAAGGTCCATGTCATGGTGGCGGCCTGGAGCTGGCCATCCTACATGTCTCCGGAAGCCAAGGAGCTGGGCATCAAGGTGCGTACCTCCTCCTATACCCGCCATCACGTGAACATCACCATGTGTAAGGCAAAAGCTAACGGCAACTACATCAATTCCATGCTGGCGCTGAATGAAGCCATCGCAAGCGGTTGCGAGGAAGCGCTGTTGCTGGACAACGAAGGCTATGTGGCAGAAGGGTCTGGTGAGAACATCTTCATCATGCGTGACGGCGTATTGCATACCCCGGAGCTGACTTCCTGCCTGGAAGGTATCACCCGCGCCACGATTCTGGAATTCGCGAACGAGCTGAATATTCCGGTGAAAGAGCGCCGCATTACCCGCGATGAGGTTTACATCGCCGACGAAGCCTTCTTCACCGGCACCGCCGCCGAAGTGCTGCCCATCCGCGAGCTGGATGGCCGCGTGATCGGGGCCGGCAAGCGCGGTCCGGTTACCGAGAAGCTGCAGGCGATGTATTTCGATGCGGTTAAGGGTAAGTCGCCCGGGCACAGTGGCTGGCTGACCCACGTAAAAGGCTGATCCCGGAGCGTTTGCAAGCCGCCGTTGACTGCTTCAGCCCGGCGGCTTTGTTGTTTTCCAATCATATTGACCTGCAGGACGAGCAAATGGCAGACGTAATCAAGGTACCGGTATCGTTTGGCGAGGTGCTGGACAAAATCACCATTCTCGAAATCAAATCAGAGCGCATCAAGGACGAGGCAAAAGTCAAAAACGTCCGTCTGGAACTGAATGAGCTGAGCGCCACCTGGGACGAAGCGGTGAAAGACAAGGCGGCTGAGATTGCCGACCTGCGCAAGCAGCTGAAGGCCGTGAACGAGGAGCTGTGGGTCATCGAAGATGATATCCGCGACCAGGAAGCGGCCCAGGACTTCGGCCCGAAGTTCATCGAACTGGCCCGCGCGGTCTATGTCACCAACGACAAGCGCGCCGCCATCAAGAAAGAAGTGAACCTGGCGCTGGGCTCCCGCTTCGTGGAAGAGAAGTCCTACCAGGACTACACCGCCCGTAAGTAATTGCCTGACTGGGCGGGCGACCTACAAAAACGGCGTCAGATCACCCCAGATCCGACGCCGTTTTCGTTTCCGCTACCCGTTGAGTCTCAACCCACTTATCCAGCATGGCAGTGGCATCCTCCACCGTCACAAGCTCCATGGCACCCTCGAACTCGGCTTTCGCGCCCCAGCGTGCTTGATCCACGGTTTTACCCGTAAACTGCATCAGCGCCTCCGGATAGCGGTTAACACACCATTCCAGCGAATTGTACGGGCCCGAGCGATAAGGATTGCTGGCGGCAAAAATGCCCAACACATCGGTGCCAACTGCGCTCGCAATATGAGCCGGGCCAGTGTCCGGGGCAACCGCAAGGTCGGCGTGGGTGAGCAGGGCGGTCAGTTGCTTGAGAGTGTCCTTGCCACAGATGTTGTGGGCTTTTTCCTTCATTGCGCCCTCAATGGCGGCGCAGTATTCCGCCTCAAACGGTGCCGGGCTGCCCACCAGGGTCACCTTCATACCGTGTACACGGATGGCGTGATCCGCAAGCTGCGCGTAACGCTCAGCCGGCCAGTTTCTCAGGATGTGACTGGCGCAGGGGCTGATCACCAGGTTCAGGCGATCGTTGGCCAGCTGTTCCCGGGCAAACTCATGATCCTCCCCGGTCAGGGGAATGGTCCACCGGGGCGGCGCGGCTTTCAGTCCCAGCGGTTCCAGAAAGCTGGCCAGGCAGTCCCGCACGTGTTGCTTCGGGGCTGGTGCAATGCGCTTGTTAATAAACAGGCTGTGAAGGTCTTTGCTGCGCGCCTTGTCATAGCCAACCTTCACTTTCGCCGGAATCATGGCAGCCGCCAGGTTGGCCCGAAATGCCACCTGCATGTGCAGAAGAGCGTCGAAATGTCGATCCCGAAGCTTCTGGCGAAGCTCAGCATAGCCTTTGCGGCCGGCTTTCTTGTCAAAAATGACAAACTCCACGCCCGGGAGGTCGCCAATCAGCTTGGCTTCGATCTTGCCGATCACCCAGGTGATTTGCACGCCGGGGCACTGTTCCTGCAGGCTCAGAATAACCGGGACTACGTGGGTAACATCGCCGATAGCTGAGAGGCGCAGGATGCAGATGGAATTGATGGGCTGATGGTGGGTCTGACTGTCCAAGTTACGGTCCGTTGCGATTCTTTAACCGGCTGTTGTAGTGCCGGAAGGGTGTCGTTGGTAAACTGTGCGCCATTCTAACGTACTCCCCGGCCAACGTCTTGTGAGCCTTGGCAGGGCTATACTCGGTATCCACGGTTATGGTGTCAGTGCTCTGCGCGCCCGGCTGCGAAGACGTCGATGAGCAGTGGTTTTCTCCAGCGTTCTGGAGTGAGAAAGCGGTGCCGGTATCTGCCGGTGGCCGTGGCTGCGCATGGTTTGTCGATTCTCCCAAAGGCCCGCTAGTTCTGAGGCATTACCGGCGCGGCGGGCTGGTCGCCCGCTTCTCGGAACGCCGATATCTGTTCACGGGATACGAAAGAACCCGCTCGTTCGCGGAATTCCGGTTGTTGAGCGAACTGCGCGACAAGGGATTACCCGTGCCCAGGCCGATCGCGGCGCTGGTGGTTCGTCACGGTGCTTTCTCTTATGAAGCGGCAATTCTCATCGAAAGAATCGAGGGGGCTAAGCCTTTGCCGGAGCATCCGGCGGTTAACAGTGAGGCCCTCTGGCGCAGGGTCGGGCAGACCATTGCCAGGTTTCACCATGAGGGGCTGGATCATGTAGATCTTAATTGTGACAACATCCTCGTCGCCGGTGACCGGGTATTCCTAATCGACTTTGACCGATGCAGGCTGCATCGTGAGAAAGTTGGTTCAGCGAGTTGGAAAGATCATAATTTGAAGCGGTTGCGTCGGTCTGTGGAGAAGCGTTGCGGCCAGCTCGAGTCCGGTAGAAAGGACGTACTCTGGCATGTGCTTTTGGCCGGCTATCAAGGCGCAAGAGCTTATGGAAATACATCACGTAAATGCGATATGAATCCTTGAACAACCTAAATGGTACCACGTTGACCCAGAACACCATCACAAATCCAGATTGGGTCGGATCCAGTAGCGCCTGGGATAGAGTTTTATCCTGGCTGGCATTTCTTGCCCTGGCCTCATACCTGCTTTTCTACGTGTTGGTGCCCGATGCCTACGCATTCGGTCCGTCACTGGTGCTTTTGTTGGCCCTTCTGGTCTTTCGATGGAAAAAGCTCCTTGATGGCGTAGATAGAGAAAGTTTGGCGTTGATCGGCGTTCTCTGGCTATTTTTTCTGATGCAGGCGCTGACTTTGACGCTGCATGGCGAGGATGTGTCGGAATTTGATCTTTCCACTCGTTATGTCGCGGCCTCCCTTGTGATGCTGTTTGTATTGAAGTACGCCATCAGTGCCCGTTGGTTTTTCCTGTTTGGGGCGCTTGGTGCGCTGATGGCCGGTGCTTATGGGATATACCAGGCTGAGTTTCAGGGTATTGGTCGCGTGACTGCATTCGATAACCCCATCCATTATGGCAATGGGGCGATGGCCCTTGCGCTAATAGCGTTCTCGGGCTTTGTCTGGGCTGCAAAACAAACGCATCGGCGTTTCTGGCTGGCGATTCTTATTCTGGGCTCTGTTGGGGGAATATATGCCTCTCTTGTCTCTGGAACGCGGAGTGGTTGGATTGCCTTTCCAGTTATTGCTCTTATTGGCCTGTATGTTTTCCGGCAGCCGCTCATCAAGCGAAAGCTTATTCTCGTCCTTCTGACGATTATGATTGCAGCAGGGCTCGTTGCGGCGTCTCAATTTGATTTGGTTGAGCGTAGAATGACGATTGCAGTCAATGAGTTCATTGATTACTACGAAGATGGCCGAAACGGCACTTCAGTTGGTCTGCGACTGGACATGTGGAAGGCAGGCGTAAAGGCGTTTCAGGAAAACCCTCTGATTGGCTCTGGTCCCACTGGGACAGAGGCGGTTATCAGTGACCTTATTGTTTCGGGCCAGATACATCCTGCCGTACAGAATTTTCGCCACCTGCACAATCAATATATTGACGTGATGGCTCGGTACGGGGTGATAGGGCTTGCGTCCTACCTTTTGCTGATGGTCGTCACCTTCGGACTTTTCTTGAAAAAAACCAACTCGGATGTCCCGGAGGTTAAAGCTTTGGCGCTGGGTGGGGCTTTTTTTGTCACTCTTCATGCGGTCGTGAATTTAACCCAGAGCATGCTTGAGAGGAACATAGGCGTTACGATGTTCGTGTTCATGGTTGTATTCATCTGGGCTGTACTGAAGCGAGAAGAAGCAAGACAGATTGAGTCCGTCGATACTGTCTAGAGCGGCACGCTGCATGCCCACGACCAATTTGGATAAAAGTTTGGGAGAGACGACTTGACTGTTACCTGTTTTTTGCCGTGCCGAAAAGGTAGCGAAAGGGTGCCAAGAAAAAACATTCGGCCGATTGCCGATAAGCCTTTCGGGTTGTTGCAAATAAAGCTCGAGCAGCTCCTGGCCACCAAACTTATTGATCGAATAATACTCTCGACTAATGATGAAGAGATTATTGAGTATGCCGAAAAGTTTGAGACGTCAAAACTGGACATCCGTCTGAGAGATGATGCCCTGGCTTCCAGCAGCACCAGCACAGATGAGCTGATTGAATATGCCGGCTCGCAGATTGAAGAAGGGCATATTCTATGGACTCATGTCACGTCCCCCTTTTTGACCACACGCCTTTATGACGCAATTATTGAAAAATACCTGAAGCAACTTGAATGTGGATACGATTCTCTGATGTCCGTCAACGAGTTGCGTGGCTTTATATGGGATGAGTCCAGGCCGGTTAATTATGATCGGAATGTTGAGAAATGGCCACGGACCCAGACGCTGGAACCCTTGTACGAAATTAATAGTGGTGTCTTTCTGGCCCCGGAAAACGTGTATAAGGTGAAAGGCGATCGAATAGGTGATCGGCCATACAAGTATATTCTGGATAAAATTCAGGGCTTCGATATCGATTGGGAAGAAGATTTCCTGATGGCGGATGCAATGCTCTCTGCCGGGATATCCGAAATTTAATCCCGCGCTTCAAGATGACTAAATCTATGAATACGCAAAAAATAACGTTCCTAGACTGCACTTTACGCGATGGTGGTTATTACAACGACTGGGATTTTGATACGGATCTGATCTCCCGATACCTTGAAGCCATGGCAGCTGCTGGAGTCGATGTCGTCGAGATGGGATTGAGGACATTGAAAAACCAGGGGTTCAAAGGCGCCTGCGCTTATACCACCGACGAATTTCTTGTCAGTTTACACATTCCAGAATCTCTGTCAGTCGGGGTCATGGTGAACGCCTCTGAACTGGTTGGCGCTCGCTCGCTGGAGGATCGGTTGCAACAGCTATTTCCCTGTTGTGCGGATGATTCGCCAGTCAGTGTGGTACGTATTGCATGTCATATTCACGAGTTCGACGAAGCCGTCGAGGTGAGTGGGTGGTTGAAGAGCCGTGGCTACCGTGTTGGATTTAATTTGATGCAGGTTGCCGATAGAGCCCAGGGCGAAATTGAAACGATTGCAAAGAAAGCATCGTTGTACCCGATTGATGTCCTTTATTTCGCGGACAGTATGGGAAGCATGGCCCCGGAGCAGACAGCTCGTATCATTTCCTGGTTACGCCGCCATTGGCGGGGCGAGTTGGGTATACATACCCACGATAATCTTCGTATGGCATTACAGAATACTCTGGCGGCTTTGGGGGAAGGTGCGACCTGGGTTGACTCTACTGTGACCGGAATGGGGAGAGGCCCGGGGAACGCCAAAACAGAAGAATTGGCTATAGAGATAGCGCAATTGCGCCAGCAGCAGGTTTCACTTGTGCCCTTAATGCGGATCTTGCGGAGCGACTTCCGTCCAATGCAGGAGCGGTACGGTTGGGGGACAAACCCATTTTACTACCTTGCTGGAAAATACGGTATCCACCCTACCTACATTCAAGAGATGCTGGGGGACTCCCGTTATGATGAAGAAGATATTCTCGCTGCCATAGAGCATCTGCGCGTTGAGGGCGGGAAAAAATTCAGTATTCATACCCTTGATGCCGCCAAGCATTTTTATGGCGATGTGCAAAGCGGCAGCTGGAATCCGGCCTCGCTGCTTCGTAACACCGAGGTGCTATTGCTTGGCACTGGTCCCGGGGTCCGACGTCATAAGTGGGCACTGGAAAATTACATTCGGGAAAATAACCCGGTGGTCATAGCGCTCAATACGCAGGCTGCAATATCCTCGGAGCTAATCAGTCTCAGGGTCGCATGCCATCCTGTTCGGCTACTGGCTGATTGCCATGCTCACACGTTGCTTCCCCAGCCTTTGATAACGCCCTGGGCGATGCTGCCTGAAGACGTGAAGCTCGCGCTGCACGGTAAGGATGTATTGGACTTCGGACTTTCGGTCGAGCCGGGCGTGTTTGAATTCTCGGAGGCGTCGTGCACTTTACCGACTTCTCTCGTCGTGGCGTATGCGCTGGCGATTGCCGCGAGTGGACAGGCTTCCAGGGTTCTGATGGCCGGCTTTGATGGCTACGGTGCAGATGACCCACGAAATCGCGAAATGAAAGAATTGCTGGACCTATACCAACGGACTCCGGGAGCCAGAGAGCTTGTATCGGTAACACCCACCAGGTATGAACTCACGTCTCAATCAATTTATGGAATGAGCTAAAATTCTCCGTCTAAAATGATCGAAAACTTCCTGTTTGCCAAAAAACGCCGCGACCGATGGTGGCGCTTCAATACCTTGAAGGATGCCTTTGTTACGGCTCAGCAGGCTAACGCGAACTCGAAAAAAGAGGTTCGCGTGCTGGACCGTGCGCTCCGCCGCATTGGCTATGCTCGCGCTCCTGAGGGTCTGATTCCGTTTTGGCGTGAACTGGTGAACCATGGTGCTGTACGGAAGAGGCAGCTCCAGGCTGGCGATGTAATAAAGATCGAGGCACTTGCTCATGAGCTAAACCCCGAGACGCTCCCTGCCAGCTGCTGGCTCGACCTTTATCGGCTGTGTATCGGGGTTGGTTTTTTTCAGCCCGGCAGAATTCTCAGAGACCATGGATTAGCTCGAATGGCCTCAGACGCCACGCGGGACGATGCAGTGAGTGTTGAGAACCTGGCGTTGGGGATTTACGCAGAGCTTGAGAATGGCAACTTCGGGGCTGCTACATCTTTGTTGAATAACCTGGAACACATGGAACGTAATGAACAGCGGCGTTCGCAAGCCCGTTGGTTTCTTCAACTATTGCAGGGCAACTGGGAGCAAGACACTCATGGCTTCGTTGGTTCCGCAACAGCGATTGATCTAGAGTTTGGAAGCTTCATCGAAGGTAAGCGAATCGCTCTGGTCGGACCAGTGCCGAGTGAAAAAGCGCAGGGAGCTGAAATTGATAGCCACGATGTCGTTGCGAAGTTTGGCTACAGAGGGGGCGATAAGGGGCGTGATCCTGAAACGCAGGGGGAGCGTCTGGACGTCAGTTATTACAACAACACCCAGGCTCAACAACTGGCGCAGTCTGATTATGACGCGGTTTTCTCCTCTATTCGCTGGGCGGTATGCCACAATCGAAAGGGACGTGCTCTGTTTCCCGCAGATTATCCCGGGGTTAGGCAGCTTGCATCTTTTCAGTGGCTGCTGGCGGATACCCATTTTAATGCGGGGCCCAATGCGATTATAGATATGCTCCGCTTTCGTCCTGCAGGCATCCGTGTGTTCAATACGGACCTGATGTTGTCCTCAGGCCGGTTTGTAGGGTATACCCCGGCCGGTGCCAAGCCCGTCGATTATACTCGCTCCTTCATCAAAACCCATGATCCCATACTGCAGTACCAAGTCATGCAGCGACTCTGGGAGGTGGGTTATCTTTCAGGCGACGATCGCTTCAACGAAGTGATGGGCATGGGGCTCCAACGTTACCTTGATGAACTCCAGCAAGCACATGGAGCCAGGGAGCAAGCACTCATTTAAGGGCTAACGATGTCTTGTTCATTCGATTACCGTCAGTGTCGTGTAGTTTCGAACCTGGACGAACTGGCGAGCCGCAGGCTCGTTGATGGAGTTTTTGAGGGTGAATTACCTCGGGAAAAAGTTTTCCGCGACAATTGGCGAACGCTGAGTGCACGGGTACGTTTTCTTGACGAGTCATTGTTGCTGAAGGTTCCCCGGGCACGAAATGGCCGGCGCTGGGAGCGTTTCCTGACGCGCTTTCGGGAGAGTGACGCGTTGCGAACTTTCCGGCACATAGAGCAGTTGTCTGGTATGGGATTTGGCGCACCGGATCCGGTCCTGGCATGCGAGTACCGGCACAAAGGTGTCGTTGTCGATTCTTTCGTCTGTTATCGATTCGTCGAGGGGCGGCCGGCTGGTCCGCAAGATGCGAGCAAAATTCTCGCAACACTCCGGGCGCTGCACGAACGTGGATATCTTCGAAGTGATGCGCAACTGGCTAACTTCCTGATTGTGGAAGAATCGGTCACCTTTATTGATTTTCGGTTGAAGAAGCCGCGATTCCTACCCCGGTTACAGAAAGCGAGGGAAATAGATCGTTTCCTGAGAAGCTGTCCCGAGGCTCGCGGCTTCCTCTCCCGCGAAGAGATCTCGTCTTTCTGGCTTCGATTGGCCTCCGGCCTGGAAGCAGCCAGTTTCAGTTTGCGGAGCCTGAAACGGCGGATACGGGAACGAAGGAAAGCGACACGCTGAGAGAACCGCAGGCGCAAACTGTCTTGTTAGGATTCAAGGATAACTGAAGTATGAAAAAAGCGGTTCTTTTCTGTCCTTCCCGTGTCTGGGGTGGCATTGAAAAAAATGTACATCTCAGGGCCCGGTTTCTGGGGGAGGCCGGTGTAAAGGTATATGTGGTCCTGCTTCAGGGGTATTTCGCAGATCGCTTTGCTGATCTGGAGAATGTCACAGTCATTGAAGTTAAATCACGAGGTGGGGATCTCAATCTTTTCGTTGTCGCAAATTATGTGAAGATTCTCAGGAAAATCAGGCCTGATGTTGTTTTCGCTGCTCTGAAAAAGGATTGGTGGCTGGTGACATTGGCTTCGAGCCTTGCGGGTGTTGATCGCGTTGTGCTCTACCTAGGGATCTCGCGAAGAGTGAAGAGCCCTATCAAGTATTTTGCGATCTTCCGGCTGATGAAAGCTGTTTTGATGGTTAACAGCGACTCTCTCAAGAATGAAATGTTGAAGTATCCCCGCTTTTTCGACGACCGCAATGTTTTCAAGGTTTGCAACGGCTTTGATCTTCCTCCTCCGGAAGAAAAACCAATGAATTTCAGAGAGCTCCTCAACCTTCCATCCGACACCGTCATTGTCGGTTGTGCTGGACGCTTCAGTCCGCAAAAGGGATTCGACCTTTTGCCGGATATCCTTTCCAGGCTTCCGGACAATGTGCATGTCGTTCACGCGGGAGAGGGAGAATTTGAAGATGAGATCAAGTCGGCCATCAATAATAGGCAGGAAGCTGCGAGAATCCATTTCCTTGGTTACCAGAAAAACATGCACGCTTTCTTCAAGGGAATTGATCTTTTCCTGCTGTGTTCAAGGAACGAGGGTATGGCGAATGTTCTGAACGAGGCAATGAGTCACGGTAAGCCCGTGGTTTCAACCCTTGTGCCAGGAAGCGAGGAATTGCTGGCACACGGTAAATACGGTGTTCTGGCAGATGTAAATGATGTAGAAGCCTTGGCTCGGGGGATTCGGGCAATCGTTGACGGGGAGCATGTCTACTCTCCGGAGGAACTTCGGGATTGGATTCATCAGGAGTTCGGGCTCCACCGAATGATTCGCGAAACAAACAGGCTCTTTTTTGAGTCTGAACCGTGTTGATTATCATGCGGGACACTAAAAAGGCATCAGTTCATTTTTCGTATTAAGGGTAATCTTTGGCTACTAAGTATCGGCTTCGGGCGTTTTGGATAGACACTTGGAACAGGCTGCGGTTTGGCACTGAAGCGCCGCGTTACGCGGAACGGATCTGGGTGAAGCCCTCACAATGTCAGCGATACATTGAGGCCGCGGATTTGACGGCCCACTTTGGTTCCCGGGTTCGGCAGATGTCTGGTCGAGTTGTGACTGAATGGCCGAGTTCGCTGGAGCAGTCATTTGATCGGCATCCCAAGCTGACCTATTGCTGGTCTCACTGGCGTGACGGGAAGAATTGGGAAGAGTCTGGCGCAATCGGGTTCATGCTTGGAAAAATTGCGGTTTCGCCGACTGGAGTGACAGATAAGTGCCGTACTCCTGAAGATGTTGCCAAGCGTTTTGACGCGCTTGATGCCATCTGGGCCGATGTCAGATCCCGGGGCAGTCTTCCATCACGCAGGGATCTGGACCCCACCAACTTTCGTGAGGTTGGGGGCGTTCTGGTGCATCTCGGGCCCGGTGGTGAGCCGATATTTTCCGGCGCGGGCTGCCACCGCTTTGCCATGGCGCTAATGATGGACAAGCCTTTTCCGGCTCAGCTTGGAGTTGTACACGTGTCTGCCTTGGAGAGTCTTCGCGACTTTCGCACAGAGTCGACACGTACCCAGGCATCGCCGCGTGGGGCCGAGATTGATTAAAGTGATCATTGGAGCTAAAGGATGTCTGTTTTGAATCAGTACAAGACCTGGGTGTTCGATTGTGATGGGGTTCTGCTGAACTCGAACCGGGTAAAGACTGACGCATTTTTTGAGGCCGCAAAGCCATACGGCGCGGACAAGGCACAGGCGTTGGTGGACTATCATGTCCGGCATGGGGGCATTTCCCGTTACGTGAAGTTCGAAGCTTTTTTAACCGAGATAGTGGGGCGGGAAGCCGTTGACGACGATGAGCTGGGCGATTTGCTTGATCGCTACGCTGGGTATGTGAAGCAGGGGTTGCGGGATTGTGAGGCCGCGTCAGGATTGGAACGGCTTCGGATATTGACTCGGGGAACAAGATGGCTGGTCGTCTCTGGGGGTGACCAGGAAGAATTAAGAGAAGTGTTCAGTGCCAGAGGGCTGGCTGCTCACTTTGACGGCGGTATTTTCGGTAGTCCCGACAACAAGGATGAAATACTGAGCAGGGAGATAGCTTCCGGCGCCATTGCATTGCCTGCGGTTTTTGTGGGCGACAGTCAGTATGATATTGAGGCTGCATCCCGGGCCGGGCTGGATTTTATATATCTCAGCCAGTGGAGTGAATCCGATTATAACTTTCAGGGCGCGTCACTCAGGCTGAAATCTATCGAATCCATTGTTGAGCACATGGCCTAGGGGCTGAGTTCGGGTTCCGCCAAAAACGCCTCAACCACCGTCCTGGCACTGAACGCCTCAAGCCACTCCGGTTTGACCTCAATAGGCAGTTTGCCAATCGCGGATTCAAGCCCCTGTGCCAGTCCTTCCGGCGTGCTCGGTGTCAGGTATTGTTCAAGCTCGCCCTGGAACACAAATCGCACGCCGCCACGGCTGTCCGTGGACAGAATGGGCGTACCGCAGGCCAGCGCTTCGGTCAGCACGATGCCCAGTCCTTCGTACTCGGAAGCAAGCACAAACAGGTCGGACCGATGCATCCAGGGGTAGGGGTTGGTGCGCTTGCCGGCGAACATCACCCGGTCTGCTATTCCGAGTGACCGGGCTTTTTGTTCAAGCTCCTGACGTAACGGGCCTTCCCCTACAATCACCAGTTGATGGGGAATCCTGGCTTTTGCAAAGGCCTCCAGCAGGAGGGCGTGGCCTTTTTGGGGAACCAGTCGCGCGACGTTCACGATGTAGGGTGCTGAAGGTATGTCCGGATCGTTATCCCGGGCCATGGCCTGGATTTGCTCAACAGGGCAGGGGTTGGTGATCACCCGCAGACTCTTCGGTTCGATATTGCCTTTCTCGAACGCTTCCTGAGCCGACTCCAGAACACCAGACGAAACACAGGCCAGGTGCCGATTGTGGAACACCAGCTTCCATTCCAGCTTTTTTTGCCACAGAGGCCGGTCGTAATGGATAACATTTTCCAGTACGTAGATGTTGCGGTCGTCGCGGAAGGACCAGAAATACTTGAAAGTGCCCAGTCCGCGAAACACGATACGGTCAAAGCGGCCATGCTGTCGCTCAAGTTTCTGGATATGGCGCTTCAGTAACCATCCGCTGAGCCACCCGACCCACATGAAGTGGGATTTTGGTAGCAATACGCCAAGAAGAAGGCGGGACAGCAGGAAAACCGGAATGCCAATCACCGACTTGAGCAGCGCCTGCTGTTGATCAAAGTGATGAAGCTTCACCCCTTCATGGGCAGGCTGCAGGTCGTTGGGACGGTTCCGGCAGGATAACAGGTGGCTCTCGTGACCCTCTTCGGCGAAGGCGTCAGCCAGATTGACGGCAACGCGCTCCATACCACCCATCTTGAGGCTGTGAATGACGACCAGGGTTCTCATGCGGTGGGTTTCTTCTCGATTCCGTTGACCGCCCAGAACGTGCGGTTATCTTTCACCGCTTTACGAATGGCGCGGTTCTTTGCCCAGATCTCCGGTTTGGAGTAGCCGCGGGCATGATCCAGATGCAGGCACACGGTGCTGTAGCGGATCTGTTTCGATTTGTGGCCGTAGTTCCACAGGCGTTCGCCCAACTCCCGGTCCAGTCCGCCGTACTGCATATCCTCGTTGAATCCGTTCACCGCGATCAGGTCTTTCGTCCAGGTGGAGCTGTTCATGCCATTCCAGCTGGCGGCAGCGGGGGTAACGGAGTTCATCAGCTTTTTCACTAACGGAGAAGGCGATAGCTTCCAGAGTTTGTGGGTTTTGGGCTGGCCATTTGCGACGAGCCACTTGGGGTCAAAGATTACCCCGGAGCGGATGTCATCGTCGGAAATTGTTTCAGACACCGGCATGGTGAGCTTGATGTAGCCACCGGACAAAAAGTACCCGGGCTCTGCCAGAGTGCGATGGCTTTCAATAAAGCGCGGCTCGGGAATACAGTCACCGTCGGTAAAGATCAGGTAATCACAACTGGTTTCATGGATCGCCTTGTTGAGGATCTGGCACTTACGGAAGCCGTCGTCCTCATGCCAGACGTGATCAATCGTGAGAATGCCGCGTTCCCTGAAGCTTTCGATCAGTTGTCGGGTTTCGTCTGTGGAGCCGTCATCGGCCACGATGACACGAAAGTCTTTCCAGGTCTGGTTTTCATACCCGGTCAGTACCTTGCCAAGCCACAAGGGGGAATTGTAGGTGGTGATAACCACGCCAATGGATTGTGGTGTCATAACTTAGTCGGGCCCGTGACGGTGTCGCATTAAAATCAGGGACCTAGTATACACGCGCTCGCGGCTTGTTTCCTGTCAGGGATTCTTACGATCGGGACGGATCAACGACACAGCTTCTTGGGGTTATAGGGATTAGGGGTTCCCGGCGTCAGGTGGCGGAAACGCTTGTACTCCCATTGATACTGCTCTGGAATTTCGCGCACGCAGTTTTCGATCGACAGGTTCAGTGCGGTCGTCGCGACGACAGGATCGGTGGCATCCATATCCGGTTCGCATTCGCGAATGATCAGGCGGAAGCCCTTGCCGTCTTTCAACCGCTCGGAGAAAGTCATCAGCGGCGTGGCGCCGGACTTCTGAAGGAGTTTTGATACCAGGGTCATGGTCCGAACGTTCAGTCCGAAAAACGGTGCATGGGCGACCCCTTTCGCGCGGGGGCTCTGGTCAGGGAGAATCCCGGTAACGCCGCCTTCCCGTAAAAGGGTAATCATGCGTGCGAGACCGCGCCGGTCACCACGCACCAGTTCAGAGCCAATACGTCCGCGCACCCGGATCATGTAATCCTCGAATTCACGGATGTGGGGCGGGCTGTATAGCGCCGCCATTTTATGGCGGGAAGAAAAATACAGACCGGTCAGTTCCCAGTTGCCCAGGTGAGGTGCCAGCAGCACCAGCCCTTTACCTTTGGCGAGTGCGTCGTTGACCAGATGTTCACCCTCAATCTCCCGAATCAACCCCAGGCAATCTTCAACTGGCCATTCCCACATCAGAGGAATTTCCATCAGGGTCTGGCCGGTATGGCGCAGGCTTGAGCGAGCCAGGTCCCTTCGCTGGTGTTCGGGCATCTCTGGGAAGCAGATGCGCAGGTTCGTGTCCGTCACTTTGCGTGACTTACTGTTGAATACCCAGCCCAGCGTGCCGAGCATACGGCCAATCAATTGCGCGCCTCGCAAGGATAGCTTGCCGGCCAGTTTGAGGGCGAGGATCAGGAATGTTGCTTTGGAAACGGCCATGGATAGGGACATCATCTCTAATAGTCGGACTGAGCGGAAGCTATCACCATCGGCCCCGTGCGGCAAGGCGGTACCGGGAAACTACAGTTTCTGGGAACGCTCCCAGCTTTGTTGCCGGTCGCTTAGCTCCCATTCTATCCGCAGGTAGAAACGCTGGATGCGCCGGGAGATATACCGCTGCCGCCAGGCGGGTATGGCCGAGAGTTTGTTTGGGATAGTAGGGGCGCCGAGTCCGTCGACCAGGTACAGTTCCGGCCGCCGCTCCGGCTCTACCACAACGAGATTATGGGGCAGCAGGTTGCGGGTGAGGATGCCGGTGTTCAGGAGCCAGTTACAAAAGCGCCCGACAGCTTCCTGTATGGGATGATCAAATCCCTGGCGTTGAAGGTAGTGTTCCAGGGTTTCGGCGGGCTGATTGTGGTCGTCCAACAAGAGCTCGCTGACGTTAGCGCTTCCCAGAGAGGTTTGTACCGCGCCATGGAAACGGGGCAGGTGCTGCCAGACTGCCTCGGCCTGTCCCTGCGCAACCAACTGACGAATGGCACTTTGATGGTGGGCCTTCAGCTCCTGGGCATTATCATCAATCCGTTTTTTGCCCAGCAGCTTTTTGGCCAGGGGCTGGCGCTGGAAGCGGGCCTCTATGTTTTCAGGGCGCAGCACTTTCAGGCACAGCCGGGGGTTGTCGGGGTGCCGAAAACAATGCCGGTTGGCGCCGGAAGCAAACGGTGTCTCCGTCGACAGATCAATCATGGTGATGGTTCCTGAAAAGCTGTCGATAAGTGTCTTCGGTTCGGGAGGCCATGCTGTCGATCGTCAATTCTGTCCTCGCATACTCCATTGCGTGGCGCTCGGCGTCACGGAGTTGTTCCAGTGCTGACAGGTGCGTGGCCAGTAGTTGAGAGAGGGCTTCGGCAGAATGGTTCTCTGCCAAGGCTATGGCCGGTAACAGCTCCTTTGCTCCGGCCACGGGGGTGGCAAGGACCGCGCACCCGGATTGCAGTGCTTCAATGAGAACGTAAGACAACCCTTCCCGGTGCGAGCTGATGATGCAAACGTCGGCATGCTGAAGCCAGGTCTCCGGGGTGCTCTGAAAGCCGGCCAGTGACACTCGCGACGACAGGCCCGTGGCGGCAATCTGCGCTTCCAGCGAGGTTCGCTGGCTACCCTCCCCGATGATAGTGAGCTGCGCGTCGTTGTTAAGCCGTTTCCAGGCCTGGATCAGTAAATCAAAGCCTTTGACGGGCTCAAGGCGGCCAATCGCGACGGCCTGTATGGAGGATCTTTTGCTAAAGGGCGAGGGCAAAACAGACGAGCCCTGGCACGCGGAGCTCCCATTGTAGATCAGTGTCATGTTCGGGTGCTTGAGTGTTGCCATAACTGCCTGGCTAACGCCGATAACGGCGTCCATCCTCTCAAGCCCTCGATGGCTCTTTTTAATGCCGTGGACGGTGCCAATGCGTTTGGCCGGCAGCTTCAGTTGGCTCAGCAAAGCGATGGCTTTGTTGCCCTGTCCGTGGCAAAGATCGGGGGCTAAATGGCGAAGCAAACTCCGAAGTTTCAGGTACAGAATGGGATTGCGCCTGCCCAGATGCATTGGCATCGGGTGGACATGCACGTTGTTGCTGAATTGGTTCTGGTAGGCCGGGTGCGCAATCAGGTGAAGGGTATGACCTCTCCGGGCAAGTGCGTCCGCCAACTCGGCTGTGTGCTTTTCCATGCCTCCCCAGGTTGTGCCGGGGGTTGCAAGCACCATGGCGATGGTCAGCGGGAGCTCAGCAGTCACAAAGTTCGCCTTTGGTCTTCAGCAGGCGTTCATAAACGGAGAGGGTTGCTTCCGTCTGTGCTTCCAGTCGAAATCGCCGGGGCACCCGGATGTCGTCGCCCTGCGTGGTAAGAAGTCGCAAGGCGGCCTGTGCGAAGGCATGGGTATCATCAGGCTCCACCAGCCCCTCCGGAAAACAGGCTCGCAGGGTTTCCGCCGCACCGCCACGATCGAAGGCTACCACCGGTGTGCCGGAGGCCAGGGCCTCAGTGACGGTGCGACCGAAGGGTTCCGGCTTGGTGGACATGTGACAGACCAGGTCCGACAACAGGTACAGCTCGGCCATGTCATTGCGCTGCCCCAGGAACGTAATGTGTTGTGCCAGTCCCAATTCCTCCCGTCGCCGTTCCAGCTCTTCCATGAAGCGGTCCTTGCCGGGTTCCACACCGCCGACAATGATTCCGTGGCAATCGGGATTCTTTTGAACAATCTCTGCCATGGCTTCCAGAAACATCAACTGGCCTTTCCAGCGGGAGATTCGCCCGGGCATCATGATGATGCGTTTGTCTCGCAGGTGCGGGTGCTGTTCCATCAGCCGGGCGTGCCAGGCGGAATCCAGAGTCTGGCTCCGGAATCCATCCACGTCGACCCCGCGCTGAATAACGGTCAGCTTGTCCTCGGGAACGTGGAAATTACGAATGATGTAATCCCGCACGCAATCAGAAACAGCAATGATATGGTCCGCCTTGGCCATAATGGCGCTGTAGGGGTTGACGGAATACATGCCATGGAACGTTGAGACCAGGACCGGGCGTTCGTGTGCGGGCAGTCCGCGCCAGGCCAGCCAGGTGATCCAGGCGGGCATGCGGGAGCGAACGTGGACTACGTCCGGCCGGATGTCCTCCAGCAAGCGTCGCATGGGCAGGATTTGCCCGAACGAGGCTGGGGATTTGCGATGAACCGGCATGGTGACATGGACCGAGCCCTGGGCTTCCAGTTGCCCAACCAGGGGCCCCCCGTTGGACACCACGAATGACTCGTGGCCCCGCTTGACCAGTTCGGCGGAGAATTCCACGGTGCCACGCTCAACACCGCCACTGTGCAGGGCGGGCAGAATCTGGAGAACTCTCACCGCGAACCTCGACTGAGGAAAAGGCGGATCAGCCACTGGGCAGCCCGGTCTGCTTCCCACAACCGGAGCTTTTCCCCGGACGAACGGTCCATAACGTTGCTATGATCGCTCCAGCGGGCAACCTGGCCCCGTTCTACCAACAGTTCAATGCCCCGTGCTACCCGGCTGCCTGCCTTCGGGGGCAGCTGAAACAGGCCGGTCGGAACGCCGGATGTGGCCGCTTCACACACCATGGACATGCTGTCGGGAGTGACCCAGGCGGCGCCAGAGGCGGATAGCTGATGGGCAAGCCAGTCTTCGTGAGTACGCTTGGGGTCCACTACGCTCACCCGGATGCTGTCCAGTTCTTCAAGGCGTTCCGCCAGGGCTTTTGGCGTGCGGCGGGAGCTGCTGATGGTCCAGCGCCAGCTCGGGTAATCCGCGATCAATTGACCGATCTGGTCGAACACCACGTTGTCATCCCATTCAAAGTGGGGGGACGGGCCGCCTATCAGGACCAGAGCCTCGGGTTTTTCCGTGATACGTGCCAGGGGCGTAATGCTGTTGATAACACCTTGTGTGGTGAGAGTCCGTTTGCCGGGGCTGACTCCGTCATGCTCCGGAAGGATCACGGCGTCTGCCCATCTCATGGGAAACGCAGGTTTCATCAGCACCACGGTTTTTGCCCGTGCGGTACGACGAAGCGCCAGCAACAGCCGATGTGTGGAGGCGCCGGCCGCAATGATAAGCGTGGGGGAGGGCAGTGAAGGCATGGACGCGGGCGCTATGCCCAAAAGGGCATGCCACAAGGATACCCGATGCTCCCCGGCGTCAACCCAGTGGAGTGCGGCCCCGGCCCGAACCCGCAGGCGATTGCCGATTCCCTTGAGCTGGTTCCGGTGTCCCGGTTTGTTATCGGTCAGTAACCAGACCACTGGGGCATCAGTCTGCATTCAATGCGGGTCCTTGCGATAGAGATCCGGGTCGTCTTTCGAGGGCCGGGTTTTGAAGCGTCTGTGCATCCAGAGATACTGATCCGGATGGCGTCTGACTTGCTGTTCAATAGTGTGGTTGACCAGTGTGGCATCTGCCATGTCATCACCGGAGGGAAAGTTATCCAGTGGTGGATGGAAGTAGATGTCATATCCGGGTTGATCATCCCGTCGGAAGTGGCTGAATGGTACCACCGCACACCCGCTGCGTTCTGCAATTCGCGAGGTTGCGGTAATGGACCCGGCCGGCACGCCGAAGAAGGGCGCAAACACGATGCCCTTGCGCCCGTAGTCCTGGTCGGTGGCATACCAGACAATGCGATTCTGTTTGAGCTGCTTCAGCAGGCCGCGCAAGTTCCTGCTGTCCAGGGCAATACCGTAGCGCCGCTCACGGGCGCGGGTCATGACGGCGTTCATTAACGGATTGTTGTGGTCCCGCTGCATGACGTCGGCCTCGATGAATTCGGTGACCAGGCTGCCACCCAGATCCAGTGTGCTGTAATGACCACCGAGCAACAGGATGCCTTTGCCCTTGGCCAGTGCGGCATCCACATGCTCCAGTCCATGCACGGTGGTCACCGGCAGGTAGGTTTTTGGGTCGCGGAACCATGCCAATCCGATTTCCATCATACCGATACCGTTGGAGTGAAAGGCCTTGCGAACCAGCTGTTGTTGCTCCCGCTCCGACAGCTCCGGAAAGCACAGGCGGATATTCACCTCGGTAATATGACGGCGGCGGGGAATCAGGCGGTACGCAAGCTCGCCGATCACTTTGCCGATCCGCCATTGCAATCCCAGGGGCAGCCTCGACATCAGCCACATCAGGGCAATGCCAATCCAGGTTGGCCACCAGCGAGGGTGGCGATAACTTGTATATCGGGTATCGCGTTTTTTTGCGGGGCGCTTGCTCACGCTCGGGTCATCTCGTCTGTGTTTCGGTTATGAAACCGGAGTTTAGCAGGGTGTTTCCTGTCGACTAAAGTAGGAATGCAGGCGAACGGTCCTGTGATTCGGTAGAATGCTCCCCGAATCGCCGTCCCGGAGACTCCATGCTGCACTTTTTTTACTCTCTGTTTTTTCGCCTTGCGCTGCCATTTGTATTGTTGCGTTTGTGGTGGCAAGGGCGCCGTAACCCCGAGGCCTGGAAGCGCTGGCAGGAACGTCTGGGGTACGTTGAGCAGTCGTCGGAACCGGTGATCTGGGTGCATGCTGTGTCAGTGGGAGAGACCATTGCCGCAGCGCCGCTGGTGAAGGCGTTGCTACGCCGTAATCCCGACACGCCAATCCTGATGACTGCGATGACGCCGACCGGGTCCGCCAGGGCAAAAGCCATGTTCGGCGACCAGGTTCGCTACGCTTATTCCCCCTACGATACACCCGGCGCGGTCCGTCGGTTTGCCGAGCGGGTTCGCCCGATGGCGCTGGTGATTATGGAAACCGAACTCTGGCCCAATATGATTGCCAATACCTTCCGCCACGATGTGCCCATATTCCTGATCAATGCCCGCTTGTCTGAGCGGTCCGCCAGGGGCTACGAGCGGGTGCCGTCGCTGGTCCGACCGTTATTGCAGAGCATCTGCTGGATTGCCGCCCAGGCAGAGGAAGATGCCGGGCGCTTCCTGCGGATCGGCGCCACGCGGGAATCCGTCTCGGTGACAGGGAGCATCAAGTTTGACGTGGATATCTCCGCATCACTCAGGGCGGAAGCTGCGGCCGTGAGAAACCAGCTTGGAGAGCACCGCCCGGTCTGGATCGCTGCCAGCACCCACGAAGGGGAAGATCGCAAGATTCTGGAAGCCCATAAGGCTGTGTGCCGGAAATTTCCCGATGCCTTGCTGGTGATTGTGCCCAGGCATCCTGAGCGTTTTGATGACGTCGCTGAGCTGACGGAATCGGTGGGCTTGCAGCTGTCACGCCGGTCAGCAGCGGCAGGTCCCGTCTCAACGGAAGTCCAGGTCTATCTCGGCGACACCATGGGGGAGTTGCTGATGCTGTATGGCGCTTCTGATATTGCCTTTGTCGGCGGCTCGCTGATCGAGCGGGGTGGCCACAACCCCCTGGAGCCGGCTGCCTGGGGTATGCCTGTGCTGTCTGGCCCTCACATCTTCAATTTTGAAACCATCTACAACCGTTTGAATGCCGGGCATGGTCTTTATCTAACACCATCCACTGACGCGCTGGCGGACTGTGTAATGGCTCTGCTGGCCGATCCGGACTCCGCCAAGCGGACGGGAGACAGCGCCCTGGCCGTAGTGAATGCCAATCGCGGCGCTTTGGAAAAGGTCGTGGATGGTATTGTCGAGCGGGTGTGATGCCCCTCCGGCGCAAGGGCGCCGGAGGGAAGAAAGTCGACTTACTGAGTCGGGTTCCCGATGGTTTCCTCTTCGTTGGCCAGGGCCTCAATGCCCGGAGCCGAGGCGCTCAGCCAGTTGTTGAGGTCGATCAGGTCCTGAGGGCTCAGGGTGCCGGCGGCCTGCTTCAGGCTGAGGGTGTTGATGACGTAGTCATAACGGGAATTGGCGTAATCCCGCAGCGCTACGTAGTAAGCACGCTCTGCATCCAGTACTTCCACGATATTGCGGGTACCGACCTCATAACCGGCGCGGGTGGCATCCAGCGCACTACGGCGGGAGATGATGGTCTGTTCCAGGGCGGACGCCGTTTCAATATTGGTATTCACCGTGCGGAACAGGCTGCGGGTGTTGACCCGAACATCCCGGCGCGTGGTCTCCAGGCCCTGTTCGGCCACGGTGACCAGTGAGCGCTGTTGGCGAACCCCGGCCTGGGTGCCGCCCCCCATGTACAGTGGCACGTTCAGGGTTACACCGATCACCGCTTCGGTTGTGGTGCCGTCTGCCCGTTGTTGTACCGGAGCCGAACCATTGTCCAGGCCATCAATCTCGCTTTTACCGTATGAGGCGTTCAGGTCCAGAGTCGGGTAGTGGCCGGCCTTGGATACCTTCAGGTTCGCCTCGCTGGTGTTAAGCTCATACATCGCTGACTGAATGGACCAGTTTTGTTCCAGTGCGGTCATTTCCCACTTGGTGGGGTCCATCGGCTCGGGGCGACCCAGTGGGAAATTCTCCCGTAGATTATCCAGCTCTTCCGTGTACTCGCCGGTCAGGCGCGCCAGTTGTTCGCGGGCGATGTCCAGGTCACTTTCGGCGGCGATACGCTGGCTTTTGCTGTCGTCGTAGCTGGCGCGGGCCTCGTACACTTCGGTAATCGCGATCAGGCCGACATCGAAGCGTTCCTGGGCCTGTTCATACTGGCGCTGAATTGCCGCTTCGGTCGCCCGGGCGGTGGTCAGGGTGTCCGCAGCCCTCAGTACATTGAAATAGGCGGTTGCGACGTCAAGAATCAGCTGCTGTTGTGCCAGGTTGTACTCTGCCCGGGCCGCCTCGCTCTGAAATTTGCTGGCGTCGTAGCCATACCAGGCATCGGCCCGGAACAGGGGTTGGGTCAGCCGGACACCATAGGCCAGTGTGGTGTAGTCCACGTCCTGATTGGAGCTTTCGGAGTCGGTGTAATTGGCTTCACCGAAGGCATTGACCTGGGGTAGCAGATTTGCGCGGCTCACATCCGTGCCGGCTTCCTGGGCCTCAAAGCTGGCACGTGCCGCTGCGATTCCGGAGTCGTAGGAAAGCGCTTTCTCGTAGGTTTCGATCAAATCCATGGCCAAGGCGGGTTGTGCCGCGAGCAAGCCAATCATTCCTGAAAGCAATCGTTTCTTCATTGTGTCTCCTGGTACGTAAGCACGTCTGCTCCACTCCGGAGCGCTTATGTTGCAATCTGATGGATACTTTCGGTCAACAGTGAACGAGTTTGGCTGGTCATTATGGACAATAATTGCCCGCATCTCTACACTTGCAAACGGCACTCATTTAGAGTGTCATGTAACACGAATTCGCGTCTTGACGGGGTGCTGGCCTGAAGGAAATCAGGCTGGCTGAGATTGCAACGCAGAACCCGCGACCTGATCCGGATAATACCGGCGTAGGGATTAAGACAACATTGCTGTAAGCCACGTGGAACCCCCTTGGATGAAATCCTTCAGCGGGGCCCTGACAGGGAAAACACAGTGCCTGCGGCTCCGTCATACGCGACCCGATATTCCCCCAACTGTTCCGGGAGCGCATGATGACAGACTTACCTTCCTACCTGAGTGATTCAGCCAAAGTTGATTCGGCCGCAATCAAACCGTTACCAAGCTCACGAAAGATCTACGTGCAGGGTAGCCGAGCGGACCTCCGAGTGCCTATGCGGGAAATTACTGTGCAGGACACGCCGACCGAAATGGGGGGTGAAAAGAACCCCCCGGTTATGGTGTACGACACCTCCGGCCCCTATACCGACCCCGAAGCCACCATTGATCTGCGCAAAGGCCTGCAACCGATCCGTGCCGCCTGGATAGAAGAGCGGGGCGATGTCGAGCAACTGGATGGTTACACGTCCGAGTTCACCCGTCGGCGCATGAAAGATCCCCAGCTTGATCCGCTTCGTTTCATGGACGAGCGCAAGCCTCTGAAAGCCAAGCCTGGCAAGAATGTCAGCCAGATGTACTACGCCCGGCAGGGTATTATCACCCCGGAGATGGAGTACATCGCCATCCGGGAAAACATGAAGTTGCAGGAAGCGAGGGACAACGGGCTGCTGAAGGATCAGCATCCAGGCCAGTCTTTCGGGGCATCGCTGCCGGAGGAGATCACACCGGAGTTCGTGCGTGACGAAGTTGCCCGCGGGCGCGCCATCATTCCCGCCAACATCAACCACCCGGAAACCGAGCCGATGATCATCGGCCGCAACTTCCTGGTCAAAATCAACGGCAACATCGGAAACTCCGCCGTCAGTTCCTCCATCGAGGAAGAAGTGGAAAAGCTCACCTGGGGCATCCGCTGGGGCGCGGATACCATCATGGACCTGTCCACCGGCAAGAACATCCACGAAACCCGTGAGTGGATCATTCGCAACTCTCCGGTACCCATCGGTACAGTGCCCATCTACCAGGCGTTGGAAAAAGTCGGTGGCGTCGCCGAAGACCTGACCTGGGAAGTCTTCCGGGATACGCTGATCGAACAGGCGGAGCAGGGCGTGGATTACTTCACCATCCATGCCGGCGTACGTTTGCACCACGTGCCCATGACCGCCAAGCGCACCACCGGCATTGTGTCCCGCGGTGGCTCCATCATGGCGAAATGGTGTCTGGCTCATCACAAGGAAAGCTTCCTGTACGAGCATTTCGAAGACATCTGCGAAATCATGCAAGCCTACGACGTGTCTTTCAGCCTCGGTGATGGCCTGCGCCCCGGCTCTGTTGCCGATGCCAACGACGCGGCCCAGTTCGGTGAACTGGAAACCTTGGGCGAACTGACCAAAATCGCCTGGAAGCATGATGTCCAGTGCATGATCGAAGGCCCCGGCCACGTGCCCATGCAGCTGGTAAAAGAGAACATGGACAAGCAGCTGGAATGCTGTGACGAAGCCCCGTTCTACACCCTTGGCCCGCTGATCACCGACATCGCGCCAGGTTACGATCACATCACCTCCGGCATCGGCGCCGCGATGATTGGCTGGTACGGCTGCGCCATGCTCTGCTACGTCACCCCGAAAGAGCACCTGGGGCTGCCCAACAAGGACGACGTCAAAACCGGCATCATCACCTACAAGATCGCCGCTCACGCCGCCGACCTGGCCAAGGGGCATCCGGGCGCCCAGATCCGTGACAACGCCCTGTCCAAAGCCCGTTTCGAGTTCCGCTGGGAAGACCAGTTCAACCTCGGCCTCGACCCGGACACCGCCCGTGCCTACCACGACGAAACCCTGCCCAAGGAATCCGCCAAGGTGGCTCACTTCTGTTCCATGTGCGGGCCGAAGTTCTGTTCCATGCAGATTTCCCAGGAGGTTCGGGAGTACGCGAAGGAGCACGGCCTTGACGAGGTGTCTGCGGTCGACGCTGGCATGCAGGAGAAGTCCCGGGAGTTTGTTGAATCCGGGAGCAAGCTCTACGACAAGATCTGACTGTGGAGTGTGGATCCGATAGCCTGATGGTTTAGTGGGGGAGCCGGGGTGGCAGGGCTGTCCAGGAGACGCCTCAAGACGTCCTGTTCGGCTTGGGCTCCGCCATCCCTGGCTCCGCACACTCCTGAACAGCCCTGCCACCCCGGCTCAAGCAAACTGTCGAGTTATACCGGCAGTTTCTTACAGTCTGGATGGTCCAGATTCGGACCTAGTCTGCTGAAGTATTTTCCAAGATATGGGGCAGGCATTGGGGCCCTTCTCCCAAAACTGTGCGGAGCCATGGATGGCGGAGCCCAAGCGCCACACGGATGTGCTTGAGCGTGTTTTGGGAGAAGGGCCCCAATGCCTGTCTTGCACCGGAAGCTGCATGTTTTGGGAGGCAGGTCCCGACACGCCCCTCCCCCGCAAGCATCAGGCTTGAGCCAGAGCCAGAGCTTGCAGTTGCCCCCGTGTACCGGCTATCGTTCAAAATCGACCTAGTAACCGGATGCACGATGACCAAACCGTTTCAGTTCAACGCCAGCGACGTCAACGTCGAAAAACGCGAAACCGTCTTCCAGGGCTTCTTCCGCATGGACAAGCTGTGGCTGACACACCCGCGTTTTGACGGCCGTGACATGCCCGTATTCACCCGGGAACTGTTTATCCGTGGTGATGCCACCTGCGTGCTCCCCTATGATCCTGAAAGGGACGAAGTGGTATTGCTGGAACAGTTTCGCCTTGGCGCCATGGGCCGTGACCAGTCGCCCTGGCTGCTGGAACTGGTCGCCGGCATGAACGAAGACGGTGAAACACCGGAAGAAGTTGCGCAAAGGGAAGGGCAGGAAGAAGCGGGCCTGACCTTCAGCAAACTGGACAAAATCTGCGAGTATCTTGTCTCCCCAGGCGGTAGCACGGAGCTTATACACCTGTATTGCGGCCGTATCAGCACCGAATCTGCTGGCGGGCTGTTCGGAATTGAGCACGAGCACGAAGACATCCGTGCCCACGTAGTCAGCTCAGAGGAGGCTATTGCCATGATCCAGGATGGCCGTATCAACAACGCGGCTGCGATCATTGCGTTGCAGTGGCTTCAACTCAACCGCACCCGATTACGGGAAGGATGGGTTTGATGGGGGAGTGGACCATGAAGCCCAGGCGTTATGTGCCAGACCTCCGGCGGCTGGGAGCGCTGTGCGATGGCAATTATCTAAGGCTGAACCAACTGCGGAAGCTGGAGTCGGCCGGAAAGCCCGTGTCCGAGTTTGAACTGCATCGGGAAGAGCAGTACCTCGGCCGTGTCCGGATCAAAGTGCTCCAGACCGCACGGTTTACCGAAACCCTCCTGCTGGAGCAGATCCACAACGCCGGTCGATGGCTCAATAACCCTCAATTGACCGTGCGTGTCTATCACGACGCTGCCATGGCAGAGGTGATCAGCTGTTACCGGGATCGCCAGATCGCGCCGGTCAACGATTACCCCAACCGTTTTATGCACCACCCGGATGAAAAGGTCCAGGTGAACAGTTTTCTGGCCGACTGGCTGGATTACTGTCTGCGCTTCGGGCATCTGCCCATGGAGCACTCCCTCTGGTCGGCTGGTGAGGGCGTTGACTAGAGGTCGCGGGTAAAGTCTGGATTAAGGGAAAAGTGGACTAAGGTGTGATGGCGAAGCGCAGCGGCTGTGTCATAGTTGTCAAATGATGCAATATGTCCTGTAACTATAGGCATAATGTGATCATGGTTCAGTTCAGAGGTGAGCAAACGGATTATTCTCACCGTATAGTCGGTCTAAAGCCAAGCGTGTTGACCAGTTACGAAACAGAGCGCCATGACCAGAAAGGACAAATCCCGGGTTCTCCGGGTGCTGCAGATCACTGACCCCCACCTCCTGGCCGATCCCGCTGGCGGGTTGCTCGGCGTGAACACCCGGGACAGCCTTGATGCCGTTATTGATAAGGTCATTAAAGATCGCGGTCAGCCGGACCTCATACTGGCGACCGGGGATATTGCGCAGGATGGATCGGAAGAGGCTTACCGCGTTTTTGGTGAGAGGTTGAGCGCTTTCTCCTGCACCTCGGCCTGGATAGCGGGCAACCACGACAAGCCGGATGTCCTGGCGCAGGTGGCCAGTGAGTATCAGGCGAACCGCCGGCATATTATTCAGGGTGGGTGGCAGTTCGTATTGCTGGACTCGTCTGTGCGTGGGCAGGTGTATGGTGAGCTGGCAGAGTCGGAACTGGAATTTCTTGCATCGACCCTGGAGCAGGGCCCGGATTTACCAACACTGATTGCGCTGCACCATCACCCGGTGGATATCGGATCGGAGTGGATGAAAGATATCGGCCTTCGCAACCGGGATGCGTTCTGGCGCGTCGTTGAACGTTTTCCTCAGGTCAAGATCGTTTTGTGGGGCCACATCCATCAGGAACACGACCTTGAGAGACACGGGGTCAGGTTACTGGCCACGCCATCCACCTGTATTCAGTTTACTTCCGGTTCGCGCGAGTTTGCCGTGGAGGCATTGTCGCCAGGCTATCGCTGGTTCGAGCTTGATGCCTCTGGAGAGAGCCATACGGAAGTGCGACGGGCAACCGACTTTGAGTTTGATCTGGACATCAATAGCACCGGCTACTGATCACAGTTTTGAGGGAGGCCTAAAGGCCTCCCTCCTGATTTCAGGCTTCCCGCAACTCACGGGCGGCGTCGACCATCTCCCGGAGTGCCGGGATGACCTCCTCCCAGTTCCGCGTTTTCAGCCCGCAGTCCGGATTTACCCAGAGCCTTTCCGTGGGTATCCGTTCTGCCGCCTTCTGCATGAGTGACACGATGTGCTGCTTTTCCGGGACGTTGGGCGAGTGGATATCGTACACGCCGGGGCCAATGTCGTTCGGGTATTGGAAGCCCTTGAAGGCATCGAGCAGTTCCATGTCCGAGCGTGATGTTTCGATGGTAATGACATCGGCATCCATGCGGGCGATGGCCTCGATGATATCGTTGAACTCCGAGTAACACATGTGGGTGTGGATCTGGGTTTCGTCGCTGACGCCATTGGCGCTGATGCGGAAAGCCTCGATCGCCCAATCCAGGTAGTTCTGCCAGTCCGATTGTCGCAATGGCAGGCCTTCCCGCAGTGCGGCTTCGTCGATCTGGATGATTCGCACGCCGGATTCTTCGAGGTCCAGGACTTCCTCGCGGATTGCCAGTGCCAGTTGCAGGCAGGTGTCTTTTCTGGACTGGTCATCCCTCACGAACGACCAGTTGAGGATGGTCACCGGGCCGGTAAGCATGCCCTTCAGCGGCTTGTCGGTCAGTGACTGGGCGTAGCGGATCCAGTCTACTGTCATCGCCTGAGGGCGCTGGATGTCGCCAAAGAGGATGGGCGGCTTCACGCAGCGGGAACCATAGGACTGCACCCAGCCGAACTGGCTGAAAACGTAGCCTTCCAGTTGTTCGCCGAAGTATTCCACCATGTCGTTGCGCTCGGCTTCGCCGTGCACCAGTACATCCAGCCCCAGTGCTTCCTGTTCCCGCACGCAGCGGGCGATTTCGTCACGGATGCGGGTGGTGTACTCCCGCACGCTGAGGTCGCCCTTCCGGTACTGCAGGCGGGTCTGGCGGATCTCCCGGGTCTGGGGGAAAGAGCCAATGGTGGTGGTTGGGAATGCCGGCAGGTCCAGCTGTTGTTTCTGTCGTTCCAGGCGTTGGGCGTAGGGGCTTTTTCGATTTCCCAGCTCTGGTGTGATCGCGGCAACGGCCCGGGTGACGTCGGGATTATGCACGCGGGTGGAGTTCCTGCGGCTGGCAACGGCCAGAGCGTTCTTTGCCAGGGGCTCGACTGTGGCCGCACGCCCATGGTTCAGGGCGTTGGCCAGGGTTTGCAGCTCATCCAGTTTTTGTACCGCAAACGCCAGCCAGGAACGAACCTCCGGATCCATCGCGGTCTCCGATTCAAGGTCCACGGGGACGTGGAGCAGCGAACAGGAAGGGGCCAGCCAGAGCCGTTCGCCGAGGCGTTCATGCACCGGTTCGAGCCAGTCCAATGTGGCTTCAAGGTCCGTTTTCCAGACATTCCGACCATTGATGACGCCAAGGGAGAGTATTTTGTGGGGCGGTAGCCAGTCGGTGACCTGGCTGACTTCGCCTGCGGCGCTGATGGCATCCAGGTGCAGGCCGGCGACCGGCAGTTCGCAGGCCAGTTGCAGGTTTTCCTTCAGCTCTCCGAAGTAGGTGGTCAGCAACAGTTTGACCGGGCAGGCCTTCAGTTGGTGATAGGCGAGATTAAAGGCATGCCGCCAGTCGCCGTTGAGTTCGGTGACCAGCGCCGGCTCGTCGATCTGTACCCAGTCCACGCCCTGTTCCGCCAGCAGGTTGAGCAGTTCGGCATACACCGGCAGCAAATCGTCCAGCAACGCCAGCCGGTCACTGTCATCCTTGCTTTTGCCCAGCCAGAGATAGGTGACGGGGCCAATGATAACGGGTTTGGCATTCACGCCCTGGGCCCGGGCTTCGGCCAGTTGCGCCAGCAGGCGTTCCGGATTGAGCTGGAACCGGGTGCCGCTGTCGAATTCCGGCACGATGTAGTGGTAGTTGGTGTCGAACCACTTGGTCATTTCACCGGCATGAATGGCGCAGCAGGCGGTGTCGTTGGCGGATCGGCCCCTGGCGACCCGGAAATAGCGGTCCAGGTCCGTGCCGCTGGTGTCCTGGGCGCGGGCAGGCAGGTGACCAAGAGTGAAGCTCATGTCCAGAACCTGGTCATAGTAGGAGAAGTCGCCAACCGGGGCGAACGTCAGGGACGATTGCTGTAACCAGTGGCGACGGCGCAGGTCGGCGGCGGTAATGTTCAGCTCCTCGGCATTGAGCTGGCCTTTCCAGAATGCCTCCTGGGCGAACTTGAGTTCCCGCCTTGCACCGATCCGGGGGAAACCCAGGTTGTGTGTCGTAATCATGATGTTGTCCTTGCGTGTGTTCATGGGGTTTCGGGAAGAACCACCAAGATTACGCATCTGGTATGATGAAAAATAATGGTATTATTTCAACAATCCATGAATTTAATTCACGCTAATGGCGATAAGGTTGCGGGCCATGATTGAACGGAATCATCTGGAAATTCTCCGGGAAGTGGAGCGCCAGGGCTCGCTGACGGCAGCAGCCGAGGCGCTGCATCTGACCCAGTCGGCGTTAAGCCACGCGGTCAAAAAACTGGAGTTGCAGTTGGGCACGCCAGTGTGGGAGCGGGAAGGGCGTCAGTTGCGGCTGACCCAGGCTGGTCAGTACTTACTGTCACTGGCCACGCGGTTGTTGCCGCAGTTCGAGCATGCGGAAATGCTGATCGGGCAGTTTGCAAAAGGGCAGCGCGGCACCCTGCGGATCGGTATGGAATGCCATCCCTGCTACCAATGGCTGCTCAAGGTTGTGGGGCCCTATCTGGAGCAATGGCCCACGGTGGATGTGGATGTGAAGCAACGCTTCCAATTCGGCGGCATCGGGGCGCTGTTCGGGCACGATATTGATATTCTGGTAACGCCGGACCCATTGCACCGGCCTGGCCTGGTGTTTGAACCGGTGTTCGATTATGAGCAGGTGCTGGTGGTGGCCAGTGGGCACGAACTGGCCGTGAAAGACTGGGCGGAACCGGCAGACCTGGCGGAGGAGACCCTGATTACCTACCCGGTGGAAGTCGAAAGGCTGGATATCTATACCCGGTTTTTGCTCCCGGCCCACGCCAGTCCGGCCAAACACAAAACCATAGAAACCACGGATATCATGTTGCAGATGGTGGCAGCCGGCCGTGGCGTGGCGGCTTTGCCACGGTGGCTGGTGGATGAGTACGCGGAGAAAATGCCGCTGAAGCCCGTTCGGTTGGGAAGCCAGGGCATTCAGAAACAGATCTTTTTGGGCCTTCGTGACCGCGATCGCGAGGTGGATTACCTGAATTCCTTCATGAATACCGCTCGAGGGGTTCGCTGGTATTAGCGTCTTCGGTTAAACTGCGCGAAAAATTAATAGGGAATCCGATCATGAGTGATATACCTGCAGATCTTAAATACATCGAGACTCATCAATGGGTTCGCGTTTCCGACGATGGCACGGCCACCGTGGGCATTACCGATTTCGCCCAGGAGCAGTTGGGGGATGTGGTCTATATTGGTGTGCCGGAAGTTGGCGTTACTGTAAATGGCGCTGAAGAGGCCGGTGTGGCGGAATCCGTCAAGTCGGCGTCGGATGTGTTCAGTCCGGTCACCGGTGAGGTGATCGAGGTGAACGAGAGCCTGGAAGACGAGCCGGAGAAGGTGAACGAGGATCCTTACGGTGATGGCTGGCTGTTCAAGGTTCGTCTGGAAGACAAGGGTGAACTGGATGGGCTTATGGACGCTACTGCCTATGCGGAGCATGTGGCTGCCGAAGGGTAACTGCTGACTTACGGTGAAAGAGCGAGCGGGCAGGGCTGCCCAAAACACGCTGTGGATACGTCCCTGTACGCTTGGCTCCGCCATCCCTGGCTCCGCACAGTTTTGGGCAGCCCTGCCCGCTCCCTCCCGTTGCTGAGGCGATCGGGATCACTGTTCGTGTATAATCCTCCCCCTTTTTTTGTAATCCATTAGGTAGCCGTTATGAATTTCCCCGTCCTTTATCTCCGCAAAGGCGCTGAGCGCAGGCTGAAAGCCGGTCACCTGTGGGTTTACAGCAACGAAGTGGACACCCGCCGATCACCGTTAACGGACTTCGAGGCCGGGGCGCAGGCGGAGTTGCGGGCGGCTAATGACAAGCCGTTAGGCACGGTGTTTGTGAATCCTCACGCGCTGATCTGTGGCCGTTTGATCAGTCGGAATGCCAGCCATGGTATGACGCCGCAGCGTCTTACCCAGCGGATGGAGGCGGCTCTGGCACTGCGTGACCGGTTGTTCGATAAGCCCTTCTACCGCTGGGTGTTCGGCGACAGCGACGGGCTGTCGGGGCTGGTGATTGATCGCTTTGACGATACCGTGGTGGTGCAGATTTCCACCGCTGGTATGGAGTTGATGAAGGAGGCGATTGTTCGGGCGGTCCAGCGTCTGGTGCATCCTGCTGCGATCATCCTCAAAAACGATGGCAAGATGCGTAAGGTGGAAGGGCTGGACACCTATGTTGAGCAGGCCCACGGGGCGGAAGCCAGCCTGCTTAAGGTGGAAGAGAACGGTGTGCGTTTCGAGGTGCCTTTGGAAGGCGGTCAGAAAACCGGCTGGTTCTACGATCACCGTATGAATCGTCAGCGTCTGCAGGCCTATGCGCCCGGTAAGCGGGTGTTGGATGTGTTCAGTTATGTCGGTGGCTGGGGGATTCAGGCAGCCTGTGCCGGTGCCACCCAGGTGACCTGTGTGGACAGTTCTGCGTCGGCGATTGAGTCGGTTCACCATAATGCCAGGTTAAATGGGCTGGATAACGTGGAAACCATTGAGGGAGACGCGTTTGAAGCCCTGAAGGCGCTGGCGGATGAGAAAGAAAAGTTCGACATTGTGGTGCTGGACCCGCCGGCGCTGATTCCTCGACGCCGTGACCAGAAAGCCGGTGAGCAGGCCTATGCTCGGCTGAATCAGCTGGGACTGCGGTTGCTGGAGCGGGATGGGTTACTGATTTCCGCATCCTGTTCGATGCATCTGTCCCAGGACAAGCTGGTCGATATCATTCGTGGCAGCGGCCGTAAGATTGATCGGTTTGTTCAGCTGCTGGAGCAGGGCCACCAGGCGCCGGACCACCCGGTGATTCCGGGCATTCCGGAAACGGATTACATCAAATCGTGCTTTGTGCGGTCTTTGACTGGTTTTTTCTAGCCTTCAAGTTTCGGGCAAGCCCACCAGCGGGTTCAGTGCTCCGGGATACGCTGTGAATACGTCCCTGTACGCTCGACAAAAACATCCCTGTTTTTGACGATCCCGGAGCACTGTACCCGCTGGCGGGCCCAAAGTTCGGCAGTTAGTCTCTGAGAGACATCACTTTCCAGCCATTCTCCACAGCCAGTTTTTCCAGTGTCGGATCCGGGTCAACGGCCACAGGGTTGTCGACTTTTCTCAGCAATGGCGCGTCATTGTGGGAGTCGCTATAGAACCAGGCGCCGTCCAGTGTCTCACTGTTCGAAGCCAGCCAGTCGTTCAGGCGGGTGACTTTGCCGTCCTGAAAGCTGGGGGTGCCTGCCACTTCGCCCGTATAGCGGCCATTGATCATTTCCGGATCGGTGGCGATCAAATGCTCAATGCCCAGGAGCTCCGCAACCGGTTCGGTGACGAAGCGGTTAGTGGCGGTGATGATCATCAGGGTATGGCCCTGATTTCGGTGCTTTTCCAGCAACCGGAATGCTTTATCCTGCAGCATGGGGCGGATTTTTTTGTTCATGAAGCGGTCGCGCCAGGCCAGCAAGTCCTCCATGGAATGCTTTGCCAGGGGCTGCAGGGCAAAGCCGAGGTAATGCAGGATGTCCAGTTCGCCGTTCAGGTACTCCTGATAGAAGCGATCATTGGCCTTGCGGTACTCCTCGGCATCTACAATGCCTTCCTCCACCAGAAATTCGCCCCAGGCGTGGTCGCTGTCTCCTGCGAGCAGGGTGTTATCAAGGTCAAAGATCGCAAGCGTCAAGGGTGTTACCTCCGGTCATGGCAGGGGTTGGTGGAAAGGTCACAGTCTACCATGACACATCGGTGACGGCTTCGTTTGCCGAACCCTTGGGATTCTGTAAGAATGATAGCAACTTGGACAATTCCGACCGGTCAATTTTTGCACTGGTCCGCCGACTTTTAAGAGGACTGTGCCGTGATCGACTCAGACGGTTTCAGACCCAACGTCGGAATCATTCTGGCCAACCACAGGGGCGAGGTTCTCTGGGCTAGGCGAATAGGGCAGGACTCCTGGCAGTTCCCGCAGGGCGGTATCCAGTACAACGAATCGCCGGAAGACGCGTTGTATCGGGAACTGGGGGAAGAGATAGGCTTGAGTGCGGCGGATGTCGAAATCATCAGCTGTACCCGGGGCTGGCTGAGGTATCGCCTCCCGCGGCGGATGGTGCGGCATAACTCGCATCCCGTGTGTGTGGGACAAAAACAGAAATGGTTCCTGCTGAGGATGTTATCGCCGGATGCGCAAGTGCGCGTTGACGGCACCGATTCGCCGGAATTCGACGGCTGGCAGTGGGTGAGCTACTGGTACCCCCTGGGACAGGTGGTCTCATTCAAGCGTGAAGTGTACAGACGTGCGCTGAGGGAGCTTGCACCGCGATTGTTCTATAACATGGAGCAGTGGCATCGGAGCGAGCAGAACCGGCGCTTAAAGGACCAACAGAAATGACGGGCTGAAACCGCCATGCTGAGCATACTGCGAAATCTGGTACAAGAGGTAAACAGCGCCCGCGACCTGCAGGAAGCGCTGGAGATCATTGTATCGCGGGTGCAGAAAGCCATGGGGACCGAAGTCTGCTCCGTCTACCTGCTGGATCCGGCGACCAACCGCTACATCCTGATGGCCACCGAGGGGCTCTACAGCAAAGCAGTGGGGCAGGTCAGCCTGGCCTATTCTGAGGGTCTTGTCGGTCTGGTTGGCTCCCGCGAGGAGCCGATCAACCTGGAAGATGCGCCATCCCATCCCCGTTATCGCTACTTTCCGGAAACCGGTGAAGAGCGCTTCCGTTCTTTTCTTGGTGTGCCCATCATTCACCACCGCCGCGTGCTTGGTGTGCTGGTGGTCCAGCAGCGTGAGAGTTCCCGCTGTTTCGATGAGGGCGAAGAAGCCTTCCTGGTTACGGTATCCGCGCAGTTGGCCGGCGTTATTGCTCACAGTGAGGCAACTGGCGCCATCAGCGGTCTGTCCCTGACCGGGGAAGAGACCAAGGATGTCAGTTTCAGCGGCGTGCCCGGCGCGCCGGGTGTGGCCATCGGCAAAGGCGTGGTGGTTTATCCGGCGGCGGATCTTGATGTGGTTCCCGAAAAGCCGACGGATGATATCGATCTGGAACTGGAGCAGTTTGCAGGAGCTGTGACCGCCGTCCGCGAAGATATCGAACGGGTCGCCAATCGCCTTGCCTCCCAGCTACGCCCGGAAGAGCAGGCGCTGTTTGACGTGTATTTGCGGATGCTGGGGGATGACGCCATGCCCGGCGAGGTCGCCAACAAGATCCGTGAAGGTTTTTGGGCGCAGGGCGCGTTGAAGCAGGTCGTTCAGCAGTATGTGCGCCACTTCGAGATGATGGATGACCACTACCTGCAGGAGCGGGCGGTGGATATCCGCGACCTCGGTCGTCGGTTGCTGTCGCACTTGCAGGAAGGTGAACAGAAAGACCAGGTTTACCCTGAGCGAACCGTCCTGGTGAGTGAAGAGCTGACGCCTGCCATGCTGGGTGAGGTGCCGAAGGGACAGCTGGTGGGCCTGGTGTCGGTCAAGGGGTCCAGTAACTCCCACGTTGCTATCCTTGCCCGTGCGATGGGTGTGCCCACTGTCATGGGGCTGGTGGATATCCCGGTTAACCAGCTTGATGGCCGGGAACTCATTGTTGACGGTTTCGAGGGGCAAATTTTTGCTTCGCCCTCCGACGATCTCCGGTCCTATTACCAGGAAATCTGTGACGAGGAAGACGAGCTGATCAAGGGGCTCGAGGTCTTGCGTGACAAACCCTGTGAGACCATCGACGGCCATCGGGTATCGTTACTCGTCAACACCGGTCTGATGACCGACGTTGTCCGCTCCCTGAATCATGGCGCTGAAGGCATTGGTCTTTATCGCACCGAAGTGCCGTTCATGATCAAGGATCGCTTTCCCTCCGAGCAGGAACAGCGTGAGTATTACCGCGAACAGCTGGAGGCCTTTGCGCCCAGCCCGGTGACCATGCGCACTCTGGACATCGGCGGTGACAAGGCACTGACCTATTTCCCGATCGAGGAAGAGAACCCCTTCCTGGGCTGGCGCGGTATCCGGGTGACCCTGGATCATCCGGAGATCTTCCTGGTGCAGGTGCGAGCCATGCTCAAGGCCAGTGAGGGGCTGAACAACCTGCAGATCATGTTGCCGATGATCAGCAACATCTCGGAAGTGGAAGAGTCGCTGCACCTGATTTACCGGGTATACCACGAGGTCAGGGAGGAAGGTTACGAGATCCATATGCCCAAGGTTGGCGTCATGGTGGAAATCCCGGCCGCGGTTTACCAGATCCGTGAGCTGGCGGACCGGGTGGACTTCCTCTCGGTTGGCTCCAACGATCTGACCCAGTACCTGCTGGCAGTTGATCGCAACAACCCCCGGGTTGCCCAGTTGTATCATTCTTACCACCCGGCTGTGCTCCAGGCGCTGGTTCGTATTGCCCAGGACGCTCATTCTGTCGGTAAGCCGGTTGGTATATGCGGTGAGCTGGCCGGTGATCCCGGCGGCGCCCTGTTGCTGATGGCCATGGGATACGATTCCCTGTCGATGAATGCCGCGAGCCTGCCCAAGGTCAAATCAGTGATTCGCAGTATCAGCCGTGAGTGGGCCAGCCAGCTGCTAGAGGACGTGCTGCTGCTGGACTCGCCGCATGTCATCAAGAGTTGTGTGGACCTGGCATTGCGCAACGCCGGGTTCGGCCGTTACCTCCGCCCCGGAAAGTCGACTACGAAAGCGTTGGCCGCGCAGGCCGCTTCCTGAGTTGCTGATGGGTTGGCGCCGGATAATAGGGTGTAAGCTCTAAAACCGGTTGGTATCGTGCGGAAACGCAGTAAATAAAAAACCCGGAAGGGAAAGTTGTATGACGTCAGCGACCACAGAGACTAAATCGAAACCCCGCATCGGCCTGGCGCTTGGCGGTGGCGGCCCGTTGGGCGGCATCTATGAGATTGGTGCCCTGCGTGCGCTGGACGAAGCTCTCGATGGTCTCGATTTCAATAACATCGATGTTTATGTCGGTGTGAATGCTGGTTCCTTCGCGGCAGCGAACCTGGCGAACCAGATGACAACCGCGCAGTTGTGTCGTATTTTTGTACGCAATGAGGCCGAGGTACACCCCTTCCACCCGGAAGTGTTCTATCGCCCGGCCCTTCGCGAATTTGGTGGTCGCCTGCTCGCTGTGCCCGGGTTGCTGACAACGGCGGTCCGTCGCTTCATCAATAACCCTTACGATCAAAGCCTGCTGGAAGCGATGACTATTCTTGCTCAGGCAGCGCCTGCGGGACTGTTTGATAACGAGGGGCTGCATGAGTACCTGCAGCGTGCGTTCACCATGCTCGGGCGCACCAATGATTTTCGCCAACTCAAGCGCAGCCTCTACATTGTGGCAGCGGATGTCGAGAGCACCGACGCCGTCTGTTTCGGAGCGCCAGGCTTTGACCATGTGCCGATTTCCCGCGCGATACAGGCCAGCATGTCCTCTCCCGGCCTGTATGTGCCGGTAAACATTGATGGCCGCTACTACGTGGACGGCACCCTGCGTAAAGGGCTTCACGCCTCGGTGGCGTTTGAAGACGGTGCCGACCTGGTGTTTGCGGTGAACCCCCAGGTGCCGATTGACGCCAGCGCGGCGGTCAGGACCGGGACCATGAAACCGGGTGAGCTGACCCGCTCGGGCATGCCAAACCTGCTGGCGCAGATGTTCCGGACCATGGTGTATTCCCGCATGCAGTCCGGCATTGCCCAGTACGCGCGGGATTACCCGGACAAGGATATTCTGCTGTTCGAGCCCACCCGTGACGATGCCAAGCTGTTTTTCTCCAACGTGTTCAGTTTCCAGTCCCGCCGGATGGTGTGTGAGCACGCCTACCAGATGACCCGTCGTGACTTGCTGGCCCGCGCGGACGAGTTGGAGCCCCGGCTGGCGAAATACGGCATCAAGCTGCGCCGTGACCGCCTTGAGGACGAGCAGCGCACCATCAGTACCAGTCTGTATGGGGAAATGTTGCCGTTGTATGTGGCGAAGGGACGTAAAAAACAGGCGCAGAAGGGCAAGCTGGTGAGCGGGCTGGAGAACGTGACGCACCTGTTCTCGCGCGCGGAGTAGACGCTGGCGGTGGGGCGTGCGGCCTTGTTGTTGGATTACGCTTTGCTAATCCAACCTACCTGCATGACCACACGCTCTACCCGTAGGTCGGATTTACCGGTGAACGGCACAATGAGCGAAGCGTAATCCGACAATTGGCCATCACGGTCAGTGGTAGGTCGGATTAGGCGAAGCCGTAATCCGACATCATCTGCGTTAGAGTATATAGCGGCTCAGATCTTCATCTTCCGCCAGTCCCCCAAGCTTCTCATCCACGAACGCCGCCGTTACCTCAAAGCCGTCGGTAACGTTGTCACCGGCTTCGTAGGACAGGCTTTCCAGCAGTCGTTCAAGCACGGTATGCAGGCGGCGCGCACCGATATTCTCGGTGGTTTCATTTACTTTCCAGGCCACTTCCGCAATCCGGGTAATAGCATCTTCGGCGAAGGTCAGTTTCACGCCTTCCGTGCCCATCAGTGCCTCGTATTGTTGCACCAGCGAGGCATCCGGCTCGGTCAGGATGCGCTTGAAGTCATCTGGGGTCAGAGCCTGTAGCTCAACCCGGATCGGCAGGCGGCCCTGGAGTTCCGGAATCAGGTCTGATGGCTTGGACAGGTGGAATGCGCCAGAGGCAATGAACAGGATGTGATCCGTGCGGACAGCGCCGTATTTAGTGCTGACGGTGCTGCCTTCTATCAATGGCAACAGATCCCGCTGCACGCCTTCCCGGGAAACATCAGACGACGTATTCTCGGAGCGCTTGGCGACCTTGTCGATTTCATCAAGGAACACGATACCGTTCTGTTCGACCGACTGAACCGCCTTCTGCTTGATCTCTTCCTCGTTCACCAGCTTGGCGGCTTCCTCGTCCTGAACCTGCTTCAGGGCATCCGCCACTTTGATTTTGCGGGTTTTGCGCTTGTCTGAGGACATATTGGAGAACATGTTTTGCAACTGGCTGGTCATTTCTTCCATGCCAGGAGGCGCCATGATCTCAACGCCCGCTCCACCACTGCGCAGGTCGATCTCGATTTCCTTGTCATCCAGTTCGCCTTCGCGCAACTTTTTACGGAACAGCTGACGGGTGGAGGATTCCCCATCGGTGCGCTGACTGTCTTCCTTGAAGTCCCGGGCCGGTGGCAGCAGGGCATCGAGGATACGCTCTTCTGCCGCGTCGAGGGCGCGATGCTCGTGACGCTTCTTTTCTTTCTCGCGAAGCATCTTCACTGCCATGTCCGCCAGATCACGGATGATGGATTCCACATCGCGGCCGACATAGCCCACCTCGGTAAACTTGGTGGCCTCGACTTTCAGAAACGGGGCATCAGCGAGTTTTGCCAGGCGGCGGGCAATCTCGGTTTTGCCCACGCCGGTGGGGCCGATCATCAGGATGTTCTTGGGGGTGATTTCCTCTCGCAGGCTGCTGTCCAGCTGCATGCGACGCCAGCGGTTCCGCAGCGCAATGGCAACCGCCCGCTTGGCTTCTTCCTGACCTACGATGTGTTTGTTGAGTTCGTGAACGATCTCACGGGGAGTCATTGCAGACATGGTTGCTCCGAATCAGTCGTTGGCAGAAAGCACTTCAAGGGTGCGATTGTGGTTGGTGTAGATGCAGATGTCGGCGGCTATATCCAGGCCTTTCTCCACAACCTCACTGGCTTTCAGGTCGGTGTTCTCAAGCAGGGCGCGGGCCGAGGCCTGCGCGAATGGGCCGCCGGAGCCGATGGCAATCAGACCCTGTTCCGGCTCGATAACATCGCCGTTGCCGGTAATGATCAGCGAGGCGGTTTTATCGGCGACGGCCAGGAGCGCTTCAAGTCGGCGCAGGGCGCGATCCGTTCGCCACTCCTTGGCCAGCTCTACCGCTGCTCGTGTCAGGTTGCCCTGATGTTTCTCCAGTTGGGCTTCAAAGCGCTCGAACAGGGTAAAGGCATCGGCGGTGCCGCCGGCGAATCCTGCCAGTACCTTGCCGTTATACAGGCGGCGAACCTTGCGGGCATTGCCTTTCATTACGGTGTTGCCAAGGGATACCTGGCCATCGCCACCCATGGCGACTTCGTCATCGCGCCTGACGGAAAGAATGGTAGTCATGTGGGCTCCAGTTGCCTGATGAAAAACGGTATTCAGCAGTTATGGAGGCGGGTGGTTTTTTTTCAAGGGCGCAGAGGGAGCAGGCTGGGCGGACAGTCATGCAAAGAGGGCCATTCAGCCCTCTTTGGGTATTTTCCGCACCAGTGGTTCGATATTGATGGAGACCAGCTTGTCGATGGCGGAATTCATCTGGCTGCGGGAATTGAACGGCCCCACATTGACCCGGTACCAGGTGCTGCCGCTATCGAGGTCAATTCGCTGGACGTTGGCCCGAAGCCCCTGGAAAGCAATCTGTGCGCGCTGGCGCTCAGCATCCTGTTGGCTACGGAACGAGCCGGACTGGACCACGTACCGAAAATCCTGTTGAGCCGGGCCGGGGGTGTACTCTTCCACTTTGGGAGGTACTACCTCGCTTTCAGGGAGCATTTCGTAAAAGCGGTATCGCTGCTTTTCTTCCTCGCCAGATGCGCTTTTTTGCTCCTTGGCAGGCGGAGCCTTGGGGGCCGTTGTTCCACTGCCATGCCGGGCAGGCTCGGGGGCAGGGAGTGAATTGAGATAGGCAATAAAGCCGATAAAGCCCCCGACCGCGGCCAGTGACAGGATCCATTTCAGAGACAGTCCCCCGCGCTGCCCGCGAGCCGGTGTTGGCTGCTCTGAGCGGCGGCTTGCCGGTTTGCTGCTCCGCTGCGTCCGGGCATTGTTCCTAGCGCCCTTGCGGGGCGATGCCGCGGCCTTCCCTCTGGGATTCTTGCGAGCGTAATCTCGGGACATATCCTGGTGCTTCCTGTCTTACATTTCTTCCGGGGCGCTGACGCCCAGCAGCTCCAGCCCGTTGGCGATGACCTGGCGTACGGCCAGGTACAGGCTGATGCGGGCGTCCCGCACGGCGGTGTCCTCAATCAACACCTTGTGAGCGTTGTAGTAGGTGTGGAACTGTCCCGCCAGGTCCCGCAGGTAATGAGTCAGATGGTGCGGTTCCCGCTGGGCGGCGGAGTTGGCGATCAGTTCCGGGTATTTTGCCAGCTGATTCGCCAGTTCCTTTTCCTCATCCAGAGTCAGCAACGACAGGTCGCCCTGGCACTCGTTCCAGCCCCGGTTGACGCCTTCCTCGGACAGCTTGCGCAGCACACTGCAAATACGCGCATGGGCATATTGAATGTAGTAGACCGGGTTTTCATTGGTCTGGGAGCGGGCCAGGTCAATGTCGAAGGTCAATTGCGAGTCGACCCGGCGGGCCGCCAGGAAGAACCGGGTGGCATCCCGGCCCACTTCGTCAATCAGGTCACGCACGGTGACATAGCTTCCGGCACGCTTCGAAATTTTCACTTCCTGCCCGGAGCGGGTCACCATCACCATCTGGTGCAGCACATAATCCGGCCAGCCTGTGGGGATGTCTGCCTGCAATGCCTGGAGCCCGGCGCGGACACGGGTGACAGTGGAGTGATGATCCGCACCCTGCTCATTGATCACGGTGGTGAAACCGCGCTGCCATTTGTCCAGGTGGTAGGCCACGTCTGGCAGGAAGTAGGTGTAGCCACCATCCTTCTTGCGCATCACGCGATCCTTGTCGTCACCGAACTCCGTGGTTTTCAGCCACAGGGCACCCTCGTGCTCGTAGGTGTAGCCGTTTTCCTGCAGGCGCTGAACGGTGGCTTCCACCTTGCCTTCCTCGTACAGGGAAGACTCGAGGAAGTAGACATCAAATTCGACGCCAAAGGCCTTGAGGTCAAGGTCCTGCTCCCGGCGCAGGTAGGCGACGGCAAACTCGCGGATAGCATCCATATCCTCCGGGTCGGCCTTGCCGGTGACTTCCCGGTCATCCGCCGTAACGGTTTCGCCGGCAAGGTAGGCCTTGGCGACATCGATGATGTAATCGCCGCGATAGCCATCGGCCGGCCAGTTGGCATCCTCGGGCGTCAGACCTTTGACCCGTGACTGCACCGACAGGGCGAGGTTGTTGATCTGGGCGCCGGCGTCGTTGTAGTAGAATTCGCGGGTGACGTCATAGCCGTTGGCCTCAAGCAGCCGGCACAGGCAGTCGCCAATGGCCGCGCCACGGCCATGCCCCACATGCAGCGGGCCTGTCGGGTTGGCGGATACGAACTCCACCTGCACCTTTTCGTCCTGGCCGTTGCGGTTGCGGCCAAACTGATCCGCTTCCTCCAGAATGGTATTAACCACACCAAAGGCGCTGGCGGTGCTCATGAAGAAGTTGATGAAACCGGGCCCGGCGATTTCCACTTTCTCCACCGCAGAACTCTCCGGAAGTCGGTCCACCAGGGCCTCGGCCAGCTGTCGCGGTGGGCAGCCCGCTGCCTTGGCAGCCACAAGAGCGATGTTGCAGGCATAGTCACCATGGGATTTGTCCTTGGTGTTGCCCACTTGCGGGGTGAATGACTGGTCCGCCGGCAGGGTGCCTTCGGACTGCAGTGTGGCCAGCGCGGACTGGAGCAGATCGGATACGGTCTCTTTCATGCTGTCGGACGACTCGGTTTACAGGAGAATTGGAGTAAGGCGGGACGCCGCCGGGAATCGAAGGCGGGTATTATCGCGGAAACTGAAGCCGCAAGCAAAAGGCCCGTTCGCCTCAGCCGGTTTCCTGGGGGTCCACATCAATCATCCACTTCACGCCCGCCGGCAGCTTCTGCTGGTCAAGGTTCTGGCAGAGATGGCCCAGCACGTGGTTGAGCCGCTTGCGATTGTCGCAGCACAGCACCAGTTGTGCGCGATGGCGATCAGCGCGTCTGGCGATGAGCGCGGGGAGTGGTCCCCAGACCTCGATGCCCGTCACGCTGGCTTGCGGTTTGATCCTGTCCAGCAGTTCCAGGCTTTTTGCCATGGAGTCTGCCTCGGCTCGGAATATGGCCATGGCGCGGAACGGGGGGAATTGCCCGGTTTCCCGTTCTGCCAGCAGCTGGTCAGCCAGGGTGAGGTAGTGGCCGCGGCACAGGGATTTCAGGATCGGGTGGTCGCTGTGGCAGGTCTGGACCAGTACCTGCCCGGATTTCTCGCCACGACCGGCGCGCCCGCTCACTTGAAGCAGGGTCTGAATCAGCTGCTCCGGCGCTCGGAAATCCACGCTGAACAGGCCGCCGTCGGCATTCACTACAATGACCAGGGTAACATTCGGGAAGTCGTGGCCCTTGGCCAGCATCTGGGTGCCGACCAGGATGCAGGGCTCCCCGGTATTTACCTTTTTCAGGATGCCCTGAATGCTGCCCTTGCGCTGGGTGCTGTCCCTGTCCACCCGCACCACTGGCGTCTCGGGGAAAGCTGTCGCCAGTATGTCTTCGGTTCGCTCCGTGCCCTGCCCAACGGGCTTGAACGCATCGCTCTGGCATTTGGGGCAGTGCTCCGTGGCGGCGGTCTGATAATCGCAGTGGTGACAGCGCATGGCGCGGTCCCGGCGATGGTAGGTCAGGCGTGTATCGCAGCGGGGGCATTCCACCATGTGGCCGCAGTCGAAGCACATCATGACCGGCGCGAATCCGCGCCTGTTCACGAAAACCAGGGCTTGCTGTCCATCGGCCAGGCATTGATCGATGGCCTGCAGGGCGGGACGGGACAGGCCGCCTTCCAGAGGGCGGCTGCGAATGTCCAGCAGGTTGATGGCGGGTGGACTTGCGTTGCCTGCCCGTTCTTCCAGTCTGATGAGCTGATACTTTCCGGTCAGCGCGTTCTGATAGGATTCGAGAGACGGTGTTGCGGAACCAAGAATGACCGGGCACTGATTCAGGTGAGCCCGGTATACCGCCATGTCCCGCCCGGAGTACCGGAAGCCTTCTCCCTGCTTGTAGGAGCTGTCGTGTTCCTCATCTACGATAATCGTTTTCAGTCCGGTAAAGGGCAGCAGTACCGCAGAGCGGGTACCGATCAGGATGACCGGCTCGCCATGGCGGATTTTCAGCCAGGTCGACAGGCGCTCGCCATCATTCAGGGCTGAGTGCCAGACGACGATTCGTTGACCGAAATAACGCTGGAACCTGGCGACAGTCTGTGGCGTGAGGTTGATTTCAGGTACCAACACCAGTGCCTGGGCAGAGGCGCTCAACTGCTGTTTCAGGTAGTGCAGGTAGAGTTCGGTTTTTCCGCTTCCGGTGATGCCGTACACAAGCGAAGCGGAAAAACCGGTGGCGGGGGCTGGAATCTGATCCGCGGCCGCCTGTTGTGCCGGTGAGAGTGTCGGTCCCGGTTGTGTGCTGGCGGTGTCGTTTGGATTCTCCGCGGGCTTGACGGCTTCTGTTTCCTCGATGAGTTCCCGCTTATGCAGTGTCCTGATTTGCTCCCGGGTGAAGCCGGCAGCCGTCAGGTTCGAGGTGCTGGCGCCATGCGGTTGCCTCTGTAACCATGCCAGCAGTGTTCGCTGGCGGTGAGCGTTGCCGGCGAGTGCCTCCGGGCCAGCGGTTGCTTTCCACCAGGTGTCCTGCTTTGCCGTTGCAGGCCGGCCACGGCGCAGAGCCGGGGGCAGGGCAGTGAACAGACATTCTCCCAGGGGGTGCTGGTAATAGTCCGACGCCCATGCCAGCAACTGGAAGGTTTCGGCGGGCAGTGCCGGCCAGGGCTCGTACGCTGAATGCACCGGCTTCAGCGTGATTCCCTGAGGTGGCTCCACGCCGGTTTCGACAATCAGCCCCGTGGCTGACTGCCTGCCAAAAGGGATGCTGACGCGCTGTCCCGGTTCAAGCTCAAGGTTGTTAGGTATCTGGTAATCAAAGAGCCTTCGCAGTGGGCGGTTGAGGGCGATACGAGCGGTTGATGGGGGGCGTTCTGGCACACTGGAACTCCGCTGTGGTGAAGCTGTCACGGTATTTGCGTATCCTTGATGTTGCCTGCGCACAGGCCCGGGCAATGAATCGGGCTGATAGGCCCCGGGGTTGGGACTTGCCTGCCGTAGCGTTTGCAAGTAAGATTCGCGGTCTGTTTCCGGCAGGGCATGATTGTGCCCCGTCTTCTCAATTGATTCAAATATGCGGTGCCTGGCACCCGGAGCATCAAGCTCCCGTGATCAGGTAGCGGCATGACCGACAGAGGTTCGCCATGAAAGAAGGTATCCACCCCAAGTACGAAGACATTACCGCTACCTGTTCCTGCGGTAACGTGATCAAGACCCGCTCTACCATCGGGCACGACCTGCAGCTGGACGTGTGCTCCCAGTGCCATCCGTTCTACACTGGCAAGCAGAAAGTGATGGATACCGGTGGTCGTATCGACCGTTTCCAGAAGCGTTTCGGCGGCCGCATTGGTGGCAAGAAGAGCTGAAGTCGCATCTGGTTACAAAAAAAGCGCCCTTGTGGCGCTTTTTTTATGGCTGAGTGCTCCTGATGAGGTGGTCTGAGCTCCTTCTGTACGCAGTTTGCCCTATTGACTGTTCAGTAATTGCTCAGCCAGCCCTTGTCTGATGTACGCCTTCGCGCCATAATGGCGCGCTCCGCTGGGACGAGTCCCGGCGGTTTATTACCTCTTAAACGTGACAAACGGAACAGTGGCAATGTCTCAAGATCTGAAAGAAGCAGCCCTTGAATATCACGCCAAGCCGCGGCCTGGTAAGCTGAGTGTTGAAATCACCAAGCCGACCCAGACTTCCCGCGACCTTTCCCTGGCGTACAGCCCCGGGGTTGCCGAGCCGGTCCGCGAGATCGCGAAGGACCCCGAGAACGCTTACAAATACACTGCCAAGGGTAACCTGGTAGCTGTTATTTCTGACGGTTCTGCCATTCTTGGTCTGGGTAACCTTGGCCCCTTGGCGAGCAAGCCGGTTATGGAAGGCAAAGGCGTACTGTTCAAGCGCTTTGCTGGTATTGACGTCTTTGATATCGAGGTCAATTCCGAAAGCCCTCAGGCGTTTATTGAAACCGTAGAGCGTATCGCCGATACCTTCGGTGGTATCAACCTGGAAGACATCAAAGCGCCGGAGTGCTTCGAGATCGAGCGCGCTCTGATCGAGAAGTGCAATGTGCCTATCTTCCACGATGATCAGCACGGCACCGCGATTGTAACGGCGGCCGGCATGATCAACGCTCTGGAGCTTCAAGGTAAAAAGATTGAAGACGCAAAAGTGGTGTGCCTGGGTGCAGGTGCTGCTGCAATTGCCTGCATGAAGCTGCTGATCAGCTGCGGTATTCGCTCTGAAAACATCTTCATGCTCGACCGCAAGGGTGTGATCCACTCTGGTCGTGATGATCTGAATCAGTACAAGGCCATGTTCGCCAACGATACTGACCGTCGTACCCTGGACGACGCAATCGATGGTGCCGATGTCTTCCTGGGGCTGTCCGGCCCGGATCTGCTGACCGCGGATCAGTTGAAGAAGATGGCGCCAAACCCGATTGTGTTCGCCTGCTCCAACCCGGATCCCGAGATCAGCCCGGAAGTTGCCCTGGCAACCCGCGATGACCTGATTATGGCAACCGGTCGTTCGGATTACCCGAACCAGGTGAACAACGTTCTGGGCTTCCCGTTCATTTTCCGTGGTGCTCTGGACGTACGTGCCACCGCCATCAATGAGGAAATGAAGGTCGCGGCGGTTCACGCAATCCGCGAGCTGGCGAAAGAGCCGGTGCCGCAGGAAATCTGCGAGGCCTATGATGTGGCCACGTTCGAGTTCGGCAGGGAGTACATCATTCCGAAGCCGATGGATGTGCGCCTGCTGGAAGTGGTTCCGGCGGCGGTTGCCCGCGCAGCGGTTGATTCCGGTGTTGCCCGCAACCCTTACCCGGCCCACTACCCGCTCAAGTCCATGGATGAAATCCAGTAAGTCCCGGCTTGTTTGCTGAGCACAAAAAAAACCGGCGGTGATCCCGCCGGTTTTTTTGTGCCTTGATGTTTTCTCAGAATATCTGCCGCGACAGGTCATCGTCGCCGTTGTTGCCGTTGCCAGACTGATCGCGCGAATCCAGAGGTGGTGGGGCGTCTTCCTCTTTGAAGAGCTCAAAGATGCCATCCTGGCCCGGTCTTGCGCGCTTGCCGGTGTCCGGGTCAATGCGCACGTTGACAATTCCGTTGGGGCGGGGCATCAGCGATGAGGGTGCGCCGTCGAGCGCGACTTTCATGTAGTCCATCCAGATCGGCAGCGCCGTGCTGGCGCCGAATTCCCGGCGGCCGAGAGGGGCGGGCTGGTCAAAGCCGACCCAGGCCGTGGTAGCGATGTCATGGTTGTAGCCGGCAAACCAGGTATCCCGCTGTTCGTTGGTCGTGCCTGTCTTGCCAGCCAGGTCGCTGCGTCCCAGCGCCGAGGCCCGGCGGCCCGTGCCCATCTTGATCACATCTCTCATGATGGAGTGCATGATGTATACGCTGCGCTCATCTGCCAGGCGTCGGGCTATCTGCACGGAGTGTGGTTCGTCTGCCGGGGTTTCCTCGTTTGCTTGCTGCATCTTGTCGTCACAGTTCCTGTCGCAGAGGATAACCTCCGGAGCGCGGAAGAGTTCCTCGTTATTGACATCTGAGATGCTGCGAATCAGGAAGGGCTGAACGTCATAGCCGCCATTGGCAATAACCGCAAAGCCTCTGGCCAGCTCCATGGGGGTAAGAAGCCCGCTGCCCAGCGACAGTGAGAGATCTTTCTGCATGTCGCTGGTGGGGATTTTGAGCTGTTCCAGGTAGTCCAGGGTGGTCTGGATGCCCAAATCGCGAAGCAGCCGGATGGACACCAGGTTCCGGGACTGATATAGCGCCTGACGCAGGCGGGTAGGGCCGTAAAATTGGCCGGAAGAGTTCTGCGGGCGCCAGGATGTGTCCAGCTCTTCGTCGTCAAAGACGATAGGGGCATCGTTATAGATGGTGGCCGGCGTCATGCCGCTTTCCAGGGCAGCAAGGTAGAGGAAGGGCTTGAAGGTGGAGCCTGGCTGCCGTTTTGCCTGGGTTACCCGGTTATATTTGCTCTGGCTGAAGCTGTAACCGCCGGCGAGCGCTTCAATGGCGCCGGTGTCCGAGTCAAGGGAGATCAGGGCGCCTTCTACGCGTGGGACCTGTGCCAGTTCCACCTTGCGGATATCGATGGTTTCAATCTGCCCGTTGCGTTCAGTGTCCGGTTCCTGGTTGTCGGCCATGGCATTCAGTGCGGGTTCCGCTGCTGGCTTGACGTAGACTACGTCGCCAACGCTGACGACGTCCGAAGGTTTCTCCGGTTTCGGGCCGGTCAGATTTTCGGTGCGATAGCGGCGGGCCCAGGTCATGGTTTCAAAGGCCATGGTTGTTTTGCCAAGGGTGCGGGCAAAGAGCTCGACTTCTCCCTCGTCGTCCTGGACGCGAGTCACGATCGCTGGAATCAGTGATTCAACCCTTGGGTAATTGGCTATCAGTTGTTCCAGATTCTCTGGCTGGAGCGCCGATTGCTCTATCTGACCGATCGGGCCGCGAAACCCGTGCCGGCGGTCGTAAGCTTCGAGGCCGTTGCGCAAGGCGAGAGTAGCCTGCTGTTGTTTCTTGCTGTCAACGGTGAGAGTGACCTTGTAGCCATCGGTGTAGGCCTTGTCTCCGAATCGACGCACCATTTCGGTTCTTGCCATTTCGGCAACGAAGTCAGCATCCACTTCGGTATCGGCGGCATTGTAACTGGCCGTCAGTGGCGCGGAGGCAGCAAGCTCGTAGGCATCCTCGGTAATGTATCCGAGGTCCTTCATACGACCCAGAATCCAGTTGCGGCGAATCTGTGCCCGCTCGGGGTTGGCCAGCGGATTGTAGGCTGAAGGCGCTTTCGGCAATCCGGCAAGCATCGCCATCTGGGCGAGTGACAGATCAGCGACAGGCTTGTCGTAATAGACCTGTGCCGCCGCCGCGATCCCGTAGGCGCGATTGCCCAGGTAGATTTTATTCAGATACAGCTCCAGAATGCGTTCCTTGCTCAGTTCACGTTCTATCTGAAGTGCGAGAAGTATCTCATTGAACTTCCGAATAAAGGTCCTGTCGCGTGACAAAAAGTAATTTTTTGCAACCTGCATAGTGATGGTGCTGCCCCCGGACTGGATCTCACCAGTGGACACCAGTTCGATGGCAGCCCGCAGCAGGCCTTTGAAGTCGACCCCGAAGTGCTCGTAGAAACGGGCGTCTTCAGCCGCCATAAAGGCATGTAACTGAATTGTAGGGATCTGTTCGATTGTGACCGGTGCCCTTCTCTTTTCACCGAATTCTGCTATTAATCTGTTGTCCGCGCTGTAGACCCTCAGCGGTGTCTGCAACTTGATATCAAGAAGCTGATCCACGGGGGGAAGTCCGGGGCGGAGGTAAAGATAAAAGCCTGACGTCACGATTGTCGAAAGGCTTAAACCGGTGACAAATAACCAGGCAAACAGGCGGGATGTACGTAACAAATGAGACATTTTTTTCTGACAACTGTTGGATATAGGTCTATCATTTGAGAAATTGCTTTAGGAAGGATGAGTCGCTTCACCGTCGCAATGTTTCTCAATTTAAGGAGAACTCGCATTGTAGACGGAAAACTGAAGAAATTCTCTTAAATAAAAAACACATATGTTACTTAACCGGGTGCATGTAACCAGGTATAGGGTGAGCGCGTGTTCGGATTGTTAGGAAAAAAATCCAGTGCCGTGTTGGGGGTGGATATCAGCTCCAGCTCGGTCAAGCTGTTGGAACTCTCAAAGCACGGCGACCGTTACAGGGTCGAAAGCTATGCAGTGGAGCCTTTGCCGGCCAACGCTGTCGTTGAGAAAAATATAACGGATGTCGAGGCGGTTGGCGAAGTTCTCAAGCGCGTCGCCTCCAAATCCCGTACCGGTGTGAAACAGGTTGCTGTGGCTGTTTCGGGCTCTGCCGTCATCACCAAGGTTATCCAGATGGATGGCGGCCTGAACGAGTTTGAAATGGAAGATCAGATCACGCTGGAAGCGGATCAATACATTCCATACCCTCTGGACGAAGTCGCCATCGACTTCGAAGTGCAGGGCCCTTCTGAAACCAATCCCGATCAGGTCGATGTGCTTCTGGCGGCATGCCGTAAGGAGAACGTGGATATCCGGGAGGATGCGCTGGAGATTGCCTCGCTGACAACCAAGGTTGTCGATGTTGAGGCCTATGCGCTTGAGCGGGCCTACTCACTCATTGAGCCCCAGCTCGATTCCCAGGGAGAAGAGCTGATCGTCGCCATCGTTGACGTTGGCGCCACCATGACCACGCTCAGTGTTCTGGCGGAAGGTCGGACAGTGTATACCCGGGAGCAGATTTTCGGTGGCAAGCAGCTGACTGAGGAGATCCAGCGTCGTTACGGCTTGTCGATTGAAGAGGCGGGACTCGCCAAGAAGCAGGGTGGGCTACCGGATGACTATGAGTCAGAGGTCCTGACCCCGTTCCGGGAAGCGGTCGTGCAGCAGGTTGCCCGCGCTCTGCAGTTTTTCTTTGGTGCGAGCCAGTACAACGCGGTTGACTACGTGATTCTCGCCGGTGGTACTGCCTCGATACAGGGGCTGACAGAAATGGTCGAAGAAAAAACAGGAACTCCGACCCTGGTCGCCAACCCTTTTGCCGATATGGCGGTAGGTTCCAGGGTAAACGCATCGGCACTCGGTAATGACGCACCGTCGCTGATGATTGCGTGTGGGCTGGCGATGAGGAGCTTTGACTGATGGCAAAGATTAACCTCAGACCCTGGCGCGAAGAGCTTCGGGCCGAGAAACAGAAGCAATTTGTGGTGATGATCCTGGGCGCTGCCATCGTGGCTGCAGGCCTGGCGTTCCTCTGGAAAACGGACCTGGACAACCGGATTGCCTATCAGCAGTCCCGCAACGCCTATATCGAAACTGCGACCAAACAACTGGACGAGCAGATCCGGGAAATTGAGAACCTGAAGAGAAAGCGTGACGAGCTGCTCTCTCGCATGCAGGTGATTCAGGATCTTCAGGGCAAGCGCCCGGTGATCGTCCGCGTGTTTGACGAGTTGGTGAGGACGTTGCCAGATGGCCTTTTCTACACCGATCTCAAGAAAACCGGCGACCGTGTCGATATTGTCGGCATGGCTGAGTCCAATAGCCGGATTTCCACATTGATGAGGCGTTTTGACGAGTCGGACTGGTTTACCGATCCGAATCTCTCAAATGTCGCGGCAGCGGATAACCGCCGGGCGGGCTACAGCCAGTTCAACCTGTCGGTCCAGCAACAAACGCCAGAGCCCGAAGGGGAGGATAAGTAATGAGCCTCGCGGACTCACTTAAAAGTCTCAACGAGTTTGATATCAATGACCTTGATGTCAATAATGCGGGCATTTGGCCGGCGCCGGTAAAGGCAATTGTCGCCCTGCTTATTTTTGGCCTGATTCTGGGTGGCGGGTATTGGTTCTTTGTAAAAGACCAATACGCGCAGCTGGAGCGTGTGGAGCGCACCGAGCAGGAATTAAGGAAGAAATATGAAGAAAAGGCCTACCAGGTAGCGAACCTTGAAGTTTTCAGGGCGCAGATGGAAGAAATGGAGGAAACCTTCGGGGCATTGGTGCGGCAATTGCCCAGTGAAACCGAGGTGCCGGGGTTGCTGGAAGACATTACCAACACAGCGCTGGGCAGTGGCCTGGCGTTGCAGGAGGTCAAGCTCCAGCCCGAACAGCGTCGCGATTTCTATTCGGAGTTGCCGATTAACATCCGGGTGTCGGGTTCCTACCACGAGCTGGCGTCGTTCGTCAGTAGTGTGGCGAGCTTGCCGCGTATTGTGACGCTGCACGATTTAACTATTAAACCAACTGGCGGGGACGGGGAACGACTTGATATGCAGGTTGTTGCCCGCACCTACCGCTACCGGGCTGGAGAATGAGCATGGCAGGACAGCATGCGGGAAAAGCCTGGCTGGGTATTTGTCTGGTATCCCTTTTGACAGCTTGTTCCCAGGGAAATGGTTTCTCTGATCTTGACAAATTCATGGCTGATACCAGAGCCAAGCCAAGGGGGCACGTTGAGCCGTTGCCCGAATTCAAGGCGTACGAAGCGTTCAGCTATTCGGCTGCAGACCGGCGGGCACCGTTTGAGCCCCCGATTGACGTGCAACTGACTATGGTTGATGACGAGCCAGTGAGCGATGTCGAGCCCGATCTCGATCGCCCGCGGGAAGTGCTCGAGAATTTCGACCTGAAAAATCTGAATATGGTGGGTACGCTCACGGATACATCCGGTGGCCTTTTTGCGCTGATTCGCGATAATGCGGGCGGTGTGCACAGGGTCCGGTCCGGAAACTATATGGGGCAGAATTACGGCAGAATTGTCGGAATCAGTGAAACCCATGTTGAGTTGATCGAAATCGTTCCCAATGGCCGGGGCGGATGGGTCGAACGTCCTCGTTCCCTGTCCCTCGATGAAGACGAAGGCTAAGGAGCGGCAATATGAATACTGAAAGAACCATGCATGAACAAAAAAGTTTGGGGTCGAGGCTAGCGATGTTCAGAAAACTCAATGTATACGTCGGCGTGATTGCTCTGGGGTTGTTGTCCGGCCTGGCCAATGCGGTCACGCTGGAAGACGTGTCGTTTTCATCGTTACCTGGCGACAAGCTGGAAGTAACGCTGGAATTTGACGGCCAGCCCCCGGAACCAACGGGGTACACCATCGAGCGACCGGCCAGGATCGCGGTGGATCTGAAAGACACCATCAGCGGACTGGACAGTCGGAGTATGGGGCTCGGCTCCGGAAATGCCCAGAGCATGACCGTGGTGGAGACTAAGGACCGTACCCGCCTGATTTTCAATCTGGTGGAGCTGTCTCCCTATAACACGGTTCGTGAAGGTAACTCCCTGGTGATGACCATTGGCGGGGAGGGCAGCGGATCCTCTGCAATGACCTCCGGTGGCTCTTCTCAGCCGTCGGCAAGCTCATCATCTGCTCCCAGTCGCGATGGTGCGCTGGCGGGCGTTGATTTCCGTCGCGGAAAAGACGGCGAGGGGCAGGTTGTTGTCGATCTTGGTCGTTCCAGTACACCTGTCGATCTCTCCGAGTTGGGCGGCAAGATTCGTCTGACAATGGATGGCACGACGGTTCCCGAGAATTTGCGTCGTCGTCTGGACGTGACTGATTTCGCCACGCCAGTGACCCGGGTGGATACCTTTGTCGAAGGTGGCAATGCCGTTGTGGAAATTCGTCCGGAAGGGAATTATGACTACATTGCCTACCAGTCGGGCTCCCAGTTTACCGTAAGCGTCGAGAAACTGTCTGAAGAAGAGGCGGAAGAGCGTCGTGAAGAAAAGTTCCCATATACCGGCGACAAGCTCTCACTGAATTTCCAGGATATTGAGGTCCGTTCGGTCTTGCAGCTGATTGCCGACTTTACCGGCCTGAACCTGGTGGCCAGTGATACGGTGAGCGGTAGCATCACACTCCGGTTGCAGAATGTGCCCTGGGATCAGGCTCTGGATCTGATCCTCAAGACCAAGGGACTGGACAAGCGCCAGATTGGCAATGTTCTTCTGGTTGCTCCGGCTGACGAAATTGCCGCGCGTGAGAAGCTTGAGCTGGAAACCAGCAAGCAGATTGCAGAACTGGCTCCGGTGCGTCTGGATATCATTCAGGTCAACTATGCCAAGGCCGCGGACATCGTGGCCCTGATTCAGGCTGACGAAGAGCTGATTTCCTCTCGTGGCTTTGTCTCTTCCGATGCCCGCACCAACACCATCAGTGTTCGTGAAACGTCCGACAAACTGGAAGAAATTCGTCGTCTGGTCACCACCTGGGATGTGGCGGTTCGCCAGGTATCCATTGAGGCCAGGATCGTGCGTGCGCAGACCAACGTAGCCGAGAACCTCGGTATTCGTTGGGGCGGTGCGGCGTATGATGTCCGTGGTGACAGTGTGGTCGCCATTGGCGGTTCCCAGGGCTCCGTGGAAGAAGCTCGTCAGGCATCGCAGGATGGTAACGCCACGGCGGTTACTTTCCCGGGCGCATTGGCGGTGGATCTGGGTGTAACTGGCGATGGCGCATCCTCATTTGCTGTCGGTTGGGGCAGTGACGACTTCCTGGTGGACCTGGAGTTGTCTGCGCTTGAAAGCGATGGACAGGCGGAAGTGGTTTCCCAGCCGCGTGTGGTGACGGCTGACCGTCAGACGGCGAAGATCAAATCTGGTGAAGAAATTCCTTATCAGGAAGCTTCTTCCAGCGGTGCCACGTCGGTCTCCTTCAAGGAAGCCGCCCTGTCACTGGAAGTAACGCCGCAGATTACACCGGACGACAAGATCATCATGGATCTGGTGGTGAACCAGGATTCCCGTGGTGAAGTCACAGCGGGTATTCCGGCCATCAACACCAATGAGGTCACCACTCAGGTGTTGGTAGGAAATGGTGAGACAGTTGTCCTGGGTGGCATCTTCCAGTCAGAAGTGGCGACCCAGACCACCAAAACACCGTTCCTCGGCGACATTCCCTACCTGGGGCGGTTGTTCAAGCGCACTGAGCATATCGATGAGCGCAGTGAGCTGCTGATCTTTATCACTCCGAAAATCATCAAGAGTGACCTGATTCAGTAAGCTCTCTGGCAATAAAAGCCGCCGCTTCAAACCGGCGGCTTTTTTGTGTCCGAAAATCCGTGAAACTTATGGATTTCGCTGCCCTGTGCTATTCTCACCCGCCAGAACGTCTATGAGCTGAAGTTATGTCACTGCCAAAACGAATTGTCCTGGTTGGCCCCATGGGAGCGGGCAAGAGCACGATTGGCCGTATGCTTGCCAGAGAGCTGGGCTATCGTTTTCTGGACTCGGACAGGATTATTGAAGAGCGTTGCGGCGCCAATATCCCCTGGATTTTTGATGTGGAGGGAGAGGATGGTTTCCGTCAGCGCGAAACAGCCATGCTGGCAGAGCTGTCGGAATTACCTGACACAGTTCTCGCCACCGGGGGCGGTGCCGTCATGAAGCCGGAAAATCACGATCTCCTCAAGCGGGACGCCACCGTGATTTATCTTAGGACCTCAATAGAACAGCAAGTTGAACGAACGCGGAAAGACCGGAATCGGCCGCTGCTGCAGAACGACGACCCCGAAGCCGTGTTGCGCAGGTTGTTTGCTCTGCGGGACCCCATCTACACGAAATTGGCTGACATTGTCATGCACACCGACCGGAAGAGTCCGAGGTTGGTGGTGCGTCAGTTGGTAAACCGGATAAATCCGAAAACTCCGCGTCATCGTCGACAAGTAAGAAAGGAAGGCCGAAATCATGTGTAACGCCAGTCGGGAGCTTCAGGTTGACCTGGGCGATCGCAGCTACCCCATTGTTATAGGCGACGGGTTACTCGGGAAAACGGATCTGACGCCATACGTTGCCGGCAGTCAGGTAATGATTGTTACTAACGAGACGGTTGCCCCGCTGTACCTTGAGAAGGCCAGGGCCAACTTTCCCGGCAAAACGATTGATACGGTCGTGCTTCCCGACGGCGAGAAATACAAGGACTGGCAGACTCTGAATCTGATTTTCGATGCCTTGCTGGAGAAGCGCCATACCCGAAAAACCACATTGGTTGCCCTGGGAGGGGGGGTGGTTGGCGATATGACCGGGTTCGCGGCGGCCTGTTACCAGCGCGGCGTACCGTTTATCCAGATACCGACCACCCTGCTGTCGCAGGTGGATTCCTCGGTGGGCGGAAAAACCGGTATCAATCATCCGCTGGGCAAGAATATGATCGGCGCCTTTCACCAGCCTGAAATGGTGCTGATAGACGCGGACTCTCTGAAAACTCTTCCGCCACGGGAAGTATCGGCCGGTCTGGCTGAGGTGATCAAATATGGCCTGATCCGGGAGACCGGGTTTCTGAAGTGGCTGGAATCAGAAATGGATCGGTTATTGGCGCTGTCTCCGGAATCACTGGTTGAGGCTATTTACCGTTCCTGTGCCTGCAAGGCGGACGTTGTGGCCCAGGATGAGCGTGAAGGCGGACTGCGGGCCATTCTGAACCTGGGGCACACCTTCGGCCATGCCATCGAGACATATGCCGGCTACGGTAACTGGTTGCATGGCGAAGCAGTTGGTGCGGGTATGGTTATGGCAGCCGACCTGTCATGGCGGGAAGGCATGATTTCCGGGGCGGATGTCACCCGCACCCGTGATCTGATTGCCAAGGCGGGTTTGCCGCTGGTGCCCCCGGCTGGAATGTCCCCTGCAGATTTCATGGATTTGATGTCGGTTGATAAAAAGAACGTAGACGGCGCCCTGCGTCTGGTTCTGCTCAGGGCCCTGGGTGATGCCTTTGTCACAGCGGATGCCGGTGCGGAACATCTTGCCGCCACCCTGGAGAGTTTTTGTGAGGGACAGGCCGATTAACCACACACCAAATGAACCGAGCGCAACAGGGAATGACAGTGAACGATTCAGGACTGAATAGCCTGGAAGGCGGCGGTTTGTTTCCGAGGCTTCAGGAGCGTTATGGCCTGAGGGCCAATCCGCTGGAAATGGAAATGCCATTTTTCCCGGACGCGATGCGCCACCACGCTCTTGAGACACTCAGGCACCTCTGCGGGTTCGGCGATCTTGCCATACTGCTGACCGGAGATGCGGGTGCTGGCAAGACCCGATTGCTGGCGGAGTTGGTTCGAAGTGAATCGTCCCGTCTGGACTTCCATCGATTGTCCTCGGCATCGTTGACAAGCCTCCCCGCTCTGGCCCGGGGATTACTGTCGATAGCCCATAAGAGTCTGGAATCCACCGAAAGTCCCCGCGATGCCATTTATGGGTTTTTCCGCTGGTCTGAAACCCGGGTCCGTAAAGGCCAGCGTATGGTTTTGCTGGTTGATGATGCCGACCGGGCGTCACCCGAGTCGTTGCGTCTGTTGCTGTCGGCTTTTCTGGCTGCTGAGAGAGCGACCGCGGCTGTGCCGGTCTTTAGCGGCGCCAATGAACTGATCAGCATGCTGGGGTTGAGCGATGAGTCCACGGGGGTCCACCAGGTACACCTGCGCCCATTGACGGCAGAGGAAATCCGGTCGTACCTGGAGCCGCGCGTACATCGGGCTGGTGGTCGTGTGGACGACCTGTTAAGCCCTTCCAGGGTAAGGCAGATCCATCAACTGAGCCAAGGTAGCTTCTCGCGGCTTCAGCGAACTACCCCAGCAGTCTGGCTGGACATCGCACCCGCTTCCAAGGCCGGACGGTCGATAAGCCTGCAACCGCTTCTTGGTCTGAGATGGCCTGCCCTGGCTCTGGTGCTCCTTGCTGCTTCCTGGTGGATTGTGTCGCAGCAGTACGATGATTCGGTGGATCGGGAGGCGCAGGTAGCGAGCGAGCCGGACCGAATCCGGAAAAGTGTCACGATTGGCCCCGAGAGCCCGGAGGCGGGGTCGACCGTCGGGGAAAATAATAGCGAAATAGCTCTGGTGCAACCGGAAGTGGCGGTCAATACTGTTGAAGAGCCAGAGCCAGAGCCAGAGCCAGAGCCAGAGCCAGAGCCAGAGCCAGAGCCAGAGCCAGAGCCAGAGCCAGAGCCAACTGCGGAATCCCGCCCCGAGGTTGCAGTAGAGGATGCTGATGAGTTTGTTCCGGCCCTGGCCAGCCGGTTTGTGCCGGTTGATCAGGTTCGTGCCCGGGCAGGTCTGACGGCCCAGTTTGTGGCCGGATTCCGCGAGCAGACGGCAACGGACTTTCTTGAGCAATACCCCGGGCAGGAGGCGCTCTGGTACACCAGGACAACTCGTCAGGGCCGGGACTGGTTTGTGGTTTTCTATGGTGATTTTGACGGTGTGGGCGCTGTCCGTTCCGCCTTGAGCAAGTTACCCGAGGATTTGCGTTCCCGCGATACGTGGATTCGCCCATTCAGTGGTTTTTAACGCTGCTTTGGGCCCCTTTCCGGGGCTTTCGGGTGGCTTGTTACCAACCAGATAAAGTCTATTTAAATCAATGGGGTTAATGCATCTTTGGCCTTTCCTCACCCCTAAAATAACCAGACTTTAGATTGAGTACGTATTTGTACGTGTGTAGAATGTCCACCCCCCATTTTCAGTGTCAAAGGGTGGCTTTAACGGTACTTTATTATAACTCTTTGATTGAAAAGCATTTCTATGTGAGAGAACGCTTATGATGACAGGTTTGTATCATCCCGAAGAATTCAGGGACAACTGTGGTTTCGGACTGATCGCCCATATGAAAGGCGATGCCAGCCACAAGTTGTTGCAAACTGCCATCGAGTCGCTGACCTGCATGACCCACCGCGGTGGTATTGCGGCAGACGGAAAGACCGGTGATGGTTGCGGCCTGCTTATTCAAAGTCCCGATGCCTTCCTGCGCAAGGCCGCCAAGGCGGCGTTTGGCAAGGAACCCGGAGACCTGTTTGCCGTTGGTCAGGTTTTCCTGAACCCGGACGAATCCAAGGCAAAAGCCGGGCGGGATGCCATTGAGAAGCGTCTGACCGAGCAGGGCCTGGAAATTCTGGGCTGGCGGGAAGTGCCGACGGACAACAGTTGCCTGGGGCCCATGGCTCTGGATTGTCTGCCTCGTATCGAGCAGGTGTTTGTGGCACCGGCTGACAAGGCAGAGAAAGAGTTTGCAATCAGCCTGTTTATTGGCCGCCGCTACGCTGAGCGCGACATGGCGGATGATTCCGAATTCTATATCTGTAGCCTTTCCCACCGCACGCTGGCCTACAAAGGCCTGATGATGCCGGCTGATCTGGCGAACTTCTACAAGGATCTGGGCGATCCGGACCTCCAGACCGCCATATGCGTCTTCCACCAGCGCTTCTCCACCAACACCATGCCGCGCTGGCCGTTGGCCCAGCCATTTCGTTTCCTGGCGCACAACGGCGAGATCAATACCATCGATGGTAACCGCAACTGGGCCATTGCTCGTGCGGCCAAGTTCAGCTCTCCGGACCTGCCGGATCTTCAGACCCTGCAACCGCTGGTGAACCTGACCGGTTCCGACTCCTCAAGCATGGACAACATGCTGGAAGTGCTGCTGGCCGGTGGGGTAGATCTGTTCCGTGCGGTGCGGATGATGATTCCGCCCGCGTGGCAGAACGTGGACACCATGGATTCCAAGCTGCGTGCCTTCTACGAATACAACTCCATGCACATGGAGCCGTGGGACGGGCCGGCCGGCCTGGTATTCTCGGATGGCCGCTACGCGGTCTGTATGCTGGACCGGAATGGCCTGCGCCCGGCTCGCTGGGTCATCACCAAGGATGACTTTATTACACTGGCATCGGAAATCGGCACCTATAGCTATGAGCCCGATGACGTCGTGGCGAAAGGCCGGGTAGGGCCGGGCCAGATGTTGGCCGTAGATACCCAGACGGGCGAAGTCCTTCATACCCCGGACATTGACGAGCGCCTCAAGAATGCCCACCCGTACAAGCAGTGGCTGCGGGAGAATGCGCTGCGGGTTGAATCCACGTTGAATCAGGACACCCCTGAGTTCCGTTTGATGGACGCCGACGAGCTTCTGGTGCACCAGAAGATGTTCATGGTGTCCTTCGAGGAGCGTGATCAGGTGCTGCGCCCGCTGGCGGAGAATGGCCAGGAGGCCGTTGGTTCCATGGGCGACGATACCCCGATGGCGGTATTGTCCAGCAAGGTTCGTCACGTTGGTGACTACTTCCGTCAGAAATTTGCCCAGGTAACAAACCCGGCGATTGATCCGCTTCGGGAAGCGATTGTCATGTCGCTCGAGACTTGTCTGGGTTCTGAGCGTAATGTCTTCGAGGAAACACCGGAACATGCGGACCGGATCATTCTGACCACACCGGTGCTGTCGCCGGCCAAGTTCCTCAAGATCGCCAACAATGATCGCCCGGGGTTCGAGGTTGCCTACATTTCCATGGGGTACAGCCCGGAGATGGGGCTGGAGCAAGCCATACGCCGTGTCTGCGAAGAGGCCGAGGAAGCGACTCGCAACGGCAAGGTACTGCTGATCCTTTCCGACAAGGATCTCAAGGAAGGTGAACTGCCGGTGAACGCCCTGATGGCAACCGGCGCGGTTCATCACCACCTCGTTGCGCAGGGCCTGCGCTGTGATTCCAACATCATTGTGGAAACCGGCTGGGCACGGGATCCCCATCAGTTCGCCGTCCTGTTCGGCTTCGGTGCGACAGCGGTCTACCCGTACCTGGCGTATCAGGTACTGAATGACCTGATACGTACCGGTGAACTGCTGATGGATCCGATCGAGGCCAAGAACAACTATCGCAAGGGCATCAACAAGGGGCTGCTGAAGATCCTGTCCAAGATGGGTATCTCGACCATGACCTCTTACCGTGGCGCCCAGTTGTTCGAGGCCATCGGCCTTGCTGATGAAGTGGTCGACCTATGCTTCAAAGGTGTCCCCAGTCGTATCCAGGGCGCTGGATTCTTTGATTTCCAGCAGGATCAGGAGCAACTGGCAGCGGTAGCCTGGAAGCCCCGCAAGCCGGTATCCCAGGGTGGCCTGCTGAAGTACGTCCATGGTCAGGAATACCATGCCTTCAATCCGGATGTGGTCGGCAAGCTCCAGGAAGCAGTGATCAGCGGTGAATACGGTCACTACAAGGAATACGCGGGCCTGGTAAACGAGCGGCCAGTGGCGACCCTGCGGGATCTCCTTGGTTTCCGTCAGGACCTCAAGGCCATTGATATTGCCGAGGTTGAACCGGTTGAGAATATCTTCCCGCGCTTCGATTCCGCAGCCATGTCCCTGGGGGCGTTGTCCCCGGAGGCGCACGAGGCGCTGGCGGTCGCTATGAACACCCTGGGCGGGCGCTCCAACTCCGGTGAGGGTGGTGAAGACCCCGCCCGTTATGGCACCGAAAAGCGCTCCAAGATCAAGCAGGTGGCGTCCGGTCGTTTCGGTGTCACCGCCGAGTACCTGAGAAGTGCCGATGTCATGCAGATCAAGGTTGCCCAGGGTGCGAAGCCCGGCGAGGGTGGCCAGCTGCCGGGTGGCAAGGTAAACGACCTGATCGCGCGGCTGCGGTACTCCGTGCCCGGCGTCACGCTGATTTCGCCACCACCGCACCATGACATCTACTCGATCGAGGATCTGGCGCAGCTGATTTTCGATCTGAAGCAGGTGAATCCGAACGCGCTGGTGTCTGTGAAACTGGTCTCCGAGCCGGGTGTGGGCACGATTGCCGCTGGTGTGGCCAAGGCTTACGCCGACCTGATCACCGTGTCCGGTTACGACGGTGGTACCGCCGCGAGCCCACTGACCTCCATCCGTTACGCCGGTTCCCCTTGGGAGCTGGGGCTGACGGAAACCCAGCAGGCCCTGCGCGCCAACGATCTGCGTGGCAAGATTCGCCTGCAGACTGACGGCGGCATCAAAACCGGTCTGGACGTGGTTAAGGGCGCTATTCTCGGCGCCGAAAGCTTCGGCTTTGGTACGACGCCGATGGTGGCGCTGGGCTGTAAATACCTGCGAATCTGTCACCTGAACAACTGTGCCACCGGTGTGGCCACCCAGAATGAGCACCTCCGTGAAGAGCACTTCAAGGGTACGGTGGAAATGGCCATGAACTTCTTCCGCTTCGTTGCTGAAGAAACCCGCGAGTGGATGGCCAAGCTGGGAGTTCGCAGTCTGGAAGAGCTGGTGGGTCGGGTAGACCTGCTTGAGCGCCTGCCGGGTGATACAGAACGCCAGAAGAAGCTGGACCTGAGCCGCCTGCTGGCCAACGATCACATCCCTGCGGACAAGCCACAGACCTGTCAGGTAGAGCGCAACCATCCGTTTGATGAAGGCGTGCTTGCCGAGCAGATGGTGAAAGATATTACCGGGGCTATCGAAGAGAAGTCTGGCGGCGCATGGTCCTACCGTGTGACCAACTGCGACCGCTCCATCGGTGCGCGCCTGTCTGGTGAAATTGCCGCGAAGCATGGCAACCAGGGTATGATCGACGCACCGATTACCCTCGACCTGACCGGTACTGCCGGGCAGAGTTTCGGTGTCTGGAACGTCAGCGGTCTCAACCTGATTCTGGAAGGCGATGCCAACGATTACGTGGGCAAAGGGATGACCGGCGGCAAGCTGGTGGTCAAACCGCCCCGTGGCAGCAGCTTCAAGACCAATGAAACTTCTATCGTTGGCAACACCTGTCTGTACGGTGCGACCGGCGGCAAATTGTTTGCCGCAGGTACCGCAGGCGAGCGTTTCGCGGTACGTAACTCCGGCACCCACGCGGTTGTCGAGGGCACCGGCGACCACTGCTGTGAATACATGACCGGCGGGCTGGTGACGGTTCTCGGCTCTACCGGATACAACTTCGGTGCCGGTATGACCGGTGGCTTTGCCTATGTGCTGGATATGGATAACACTTTCGTGGACAAGTACAACCACGAACTGGTGGAAATCCAGCGCATCTCCCGTGAGGACATGGAGTCCTACCGTAATCACCTGCGTGGTGTTATCCGTGAGCATATCTCGGAGACCGGCAGTCAGTGGGCAGAGCACATTCTTGAAGATTTCGACGACTACATCGGCCGTTTCTGGCTGGTGAAACCCAAGGCTGCCAACCTGCGCAGCCTGCTGGCGAGCACCCGCGCGCGCCCGGAATAAGCGCCGGAAGGATCAGGGTTTGGGGTATCCGCCAGGGAGCGCTGCCCCTGTCGAAATCGAGTTGATGAGAGCATCATGATGAAAGAACGACTGAATAACGACTTCCAGTTTGTCGAAGTAGGGCGCGTAGACCCGAAAAAGGTACCCGCAAAGAAGCGGAAGAAGGAATTCGGGGAAATCTACCACCCGTTCACCCAGGAAGAGGCAGCGCCGCAGGCGCACCGCTGCCTGGAGTGTGGTAACCCATACTGTGAGTGGAAGTGTCCGGTACACAACTACATTCCTAACTGGCTGAAGCTGGTTTCCGAAGGCAACATCATGAGGGCGGTGGAGCTGTGTCACCAGACCAACTCCCTGCCGGAAGTCTGTGGCCGGGTCTGCCCGCAGGACCGTCTTTGTGAGGGTGCCTGTACCCTGAATGACGGTTATGGCGCGGTTACCATCGGTTCTGTCGAGAAGTACATTACCGATACCGCGTTCGCTCTGGGCTGGAAGCCGGACATGTCCGCCGTGAAGTGGACCGAAAAGAAGGTCGCCGTGATTGGTGCCGGCCCTGCGGGTCTGGGTTGTGCGGACGTTCTGGTGCGCAACGGTGTGAAACCGGTGGTATTCGATATTTACCCGGAAATTGGTGGCCTGCTGACCTTCGGTATTCCCGAGTTCAAGTTGGAAAAGTCCGTCATGACCCGCCGTCGCCAGGTGTTCGAGGAAATGGGTGTGGAATTCCGCCTGTCCACGGAGGTAGGCAAGGATGTGATGATGGAAGACATCCTTGAGGAATACGACGCCGTGTTCATGGGAATGGGTACCTACACCTACATGAAAGGCGGCTTCCCCGGGGAGGATCTGTCGGGTGTGTATGACGCCCTGCCGTTCCTGGTCTCCAACGTCAACCGCCGCCTCGGCTACGAGGAAAATGCGGATGATTTCATCGACATGAAAGGCAAGCGTGTAGTGGTCCTGGGTGGTGGTGACACTGCAATGGACTGCAACCGTACGTCCATTCGCCAGCAGGCAGAGAGCGTCACGTGTGCCTATCGCCGGGATGAGGCGAACATGCCGGGGTCCCGCAAGGAAGTGGCAAACGCCAAGGAAGAGGGCGTCAAGTTCATGTTCAACCGTCAGCCCATTGCCATCATTGGTGAAGACAAGGTGGAAGGGGTGAAGGTGGTTCAGACCCAGTTGGGTGAGCCTGACGAGAACGGTCGCCGCCGTCCGGAAGTGATTCCGGGCAGTGAAGAGGTGATCCCGGCCGACGTCGTGCTGGTGGCCTTCGGTTTCCGTCCAAGCCCGGCAGACTGGTTTGATGCGCAGAGCATCAACACCGATGATTCCGGTCGTGTGGCGGCGCCGGAAGAGTCTGAGTTTGCGTTCCAGACCAGCAACCAGAAGATTTTTGCCGGCGGTGACATGGTCCGCGGCTCCGATCTGGTCGTAACCGCTATCTGGGAAGGCCGTCAGGCCGCTGAAGGCATCCTGGATTACCTGGATATCTGAGGACGGACCTGATTCAGATCAGAAGGGCGGCTTGCTACGGGTAAGCCGCCCTTTTTTATTGTTGTAAACGGGGTATCATTGCAGCCCACATTTCACAGACCGAGAGCAGACTGGAAATCCTATGACCGAGCTGAAAAATGACCGCTTCCTGCGCGCATTGATGCGCCAGCCCGTTGATCGCACACCGGTGTGGATGATGCGTCAGGCCGGCCGTTACCTGCCAGAGTACCGTGCGACCCGCGCCCAGGCGGGGGATTTTCTCAGTCTCTGCAAGAACACGCCTCTGGCCTGTGAAGTCACGCTGCAGCCCCTGAAGCGGTATCCCCTGGATGCCGCCATCCTGTTCTCCGACATCCTGACCATCCCGGATGCTCTCGGGCTTGGCTTGTATTTCGAGACCGGTGAAGGTCCCAAGTTCAAGCATACGATCCGCTCTGAGGCCGACGTTGCAGCCTTGCCGACCGTGAAGGCCGAGGTGGACCTGGATTACGTGATGAACGCGGTGTCCACCATCCGTGGCGCCCTCAACGGCAGTGTTCCGCTGATCGGTTTCTCCGGCAGTCCCTGGACGCTGGCCACTTACATGATCGAGGGCGGCTCCTCCAAGGATTTCCGCGAAGCCAAGAAACTGATGTACGGCCAGCCGGAGGTGATGCACCGCCTGCTGGATCACCTGGCGGACTGCGTCATCGATTATCTGAACGGCCAGATCCGGGCCGGTGCCCAGGCAGTCCAGATCTTTGATACCTGGGGCGGGGTGCTGAGCAGCTGGGCGTATGAAGAGTTTTCGCTGCGTTATATGAGGAAAATCGTGGATGGCCTGATTCGCGAGAGCGAAGGTCGTCGGGTTCCGGTCATCCTGTTCACCAAGAACGGCGGCCAGTGGCTGGAATCCATCGCCGACTCCGGTGCCGACGCCGTGGGTCTGGACTGGACCACCGACATCGGCAACGCCCGCGCCCGCATCGGCGATCGGGTAGCCCTGCAGGGCAATATGGACCCGGCCATGCTGTATGCACCGCCTGAGCGGATTCGCCAGGAAGTGGCCGATATTTTGCGCCGCTTCGGTACCGGCCCGGGGCATATTTTCAACCTGGGGCACGGCATCACCCCGGATGTGGATCCGGAACACGCCAAGGCATTTATTGAGGCGGTGGTTGAACTCAGTCCTGAGTATCACCGTTAGTTTGGCCGTCAGGCATGCACTAGCCTTCGAGTGACGGGGTGGCAGAGGTTGGGAGAGGGTTTCCAAAAACCGCTACGAGCACATCCATGTGCGCTTCTCTCAGGCCATCCATGGCCTTCGAAATTTTTGGAAACCCTCTCCCAACCTCTGCGATCCGGCTTCTGGGGTATCTTCCGTCAGCCTTGTAGGTCGGATTAGGCACGCAACGCGTGCCGTAATCCGACACCTGCCACCAAACACCACCCCAAAAAACTCCTCTGGATGCATCCTCCTGTCGGGTCTATAGTCATATGGAACAAAAGCAGTAAACAGGAGTACCCACTTGCCGACTCAACCGCCTGAAAAACGACGATTCCATCGTATCGAATTTGACGCCCCATGTGAGCTTCACTGCCAGGACAGCGTCTGGTTGACGGAAGTGTTGGATATTTCCCTGAAAGGCGTTCTGGTGAAAAGACCGAGTGATTGGAACGTGCCGCTAAACGAGCCGTGCGAGGTGATCATTCATCTGGACGACAATGAAACGGCCATTGTCATGGCGGTGGAACTCCGCCACGTGGAGTCGCAGCGGTTGGGCTTCAAGTGTCAGTACATCGACCTGGAAAGTGCGACTCATTTAAAGCGGCTTGTTGAGCTTAATCTGGGTGATCAGGCGTTGCTGGAAAGGGAGTTTGCGCATCTGATTGATTAGGTTGTCTGTTTTTGTCGGATTACGGCTTTGCCTAATCCGACCTACGTCACCGCACCGATTCGTCCTGCTCAATCTACTTATCTCGTATTCAGACTTTGCACCGTTGGCGTTATCTCCTGAATTCGAGGGGAGGGGGTGGGACTCCTTTCCAAAAATTTCGAAGGCCAAGGATGGCCTGAGAGAAGCGCACATGGGTGAAGCCGAGCGTTTATGAAGCGAAGCTTCATGCGACAGCTGAACGACAGCAATCTGTGATTGCTGGCTGGACCCCAGAGGGGTGCTCGTAGCGGTTTTTGGAAAGGAGTCCCAACCCCTCCCTTGCAACAACACGGGAAGGCTAGGGGGCCAAAGTCAAACCTCCTCCAAAGCCAAAAGCGCCTCACTAAGCTTGGTCACCGGCATCACCGTCATCCCCTCGACAGGCTTGCGAGGCACGTTGGCCTTGGGTACCAGTGCTCGGGTAAAGCCGTGCTTGGAGGCCTCGTAGATCCGCTCCTGACCGCTCGGCACCGGGCGAATCTCCCCGGACAGGCCGACTTCCCCGAAAATCACCAGATCCTGGGGCAGGGCGCGGTCGCGGAAGGACGAGACGATCGCCGCCAGCAGGGCCAGGTCAGCGCTGGTCTCGTTGACCTTGACGCCGCCGACCACGTTGACGAAGACATCCTGATCCGACACATGCATCCCGCCGTGGCGATGCAGCACCGCCAGCAGCATCGCCAGTCGATTCTGGTCCAGACCAACGGCGACGCGCCGCGGATAGCCGCCCTGGGCCATGTCCACCAGCGCCTGGATTTCCACCAGCATGGGCCGGGTGCCTTCCCAGACCACCATCACCACACTGCCGGGTGCAGCCTCCTCACCACGATTGAGGAAAATTGCGCTGGGGTTCTTCACTTCCTTCAGGCCCTGTTCCAGCATGGCAAATACGCCCAGCTCATTCACCGCGCCAAAGCGGTTCTTGATGCCCCGTAACGTGCGGTAGCGGCTGTCGCTGGAGCCTTCCAGCAGGATGGAGCAGTCGATCATGTGCTCCAGTACTTTCGGGCCGGCGAGGCTGCCGTCCTTGGTGACGTGGCCGACCAGGAACAGGATTGTACCGGTCTGTTTGGCGAATCGGGTCAGATAGGCGGCGCTTTCGCGGACCTGGGAGACACTGCCGGGGGCGGATTCGGTTTCGGCGACATGCATTACCTGAATACTGTCCACCACCAGAATCCGGGGTTTTTCCGCTTCCGCCACCTGCATCACCCGCTCGACGCTGGTTTCCGACAGCATTTTCAGGTCCTTGGTGGGCAAGCCCAGGCGTTTGGCACGCATGGCCACCTGTTGCAGGGATTCCTCACCCGTTACATACAGAGCGGGAACGCTTGCGGCCAGATGGCAGACGGCCTGAAGCAGTAGGGTGCTCTTGCCGGCGCCGGGGTGACCGCCCATCAGAACGGCAGAGCCCGCTACCAGGCCGCCACCCAGCACCCGGTCAAACTCCTGCATGCCGGAGCTGATGCGTGGCTGTTCGGCCAGGCTGACATCGTCCAGGCTCTGGACTTCTGACAGACTGCCGGCAAAGCCCTCGAAGCGGGCACCGCGGGCGCCTTTGGCATTGCTGCTGACGCCGCGTACTTCGCTGATGGTGTTCCAGGCCTGGCAGGCCGTGCACTGGCCCTGCCATTTGGAATAGTCTGCACCGCATTCGGTGCAGACGTAGGCGGTTTTGGGTTTTGCCATCAGGCCAGCTTCTTGTACTTCATGCGCTGGGGCTGCATGGCGGAATCCCCCTTACGCTTCTTGAAGTCCTCATCGTACTCCGTGAAGTTACCTTCGAAGTACACCACTTCTCCGTCGTCCTCGAACGCCAGGATGTGGCTGGCTACACGGTCCAGGAACCAGCGATCGTGCGAGATCACCAAGGCAGAGCCCGGGAAGTTGAGCAGGGCTTCCTCCAGGGCGCGCAGGGTTTCCACATCCAGGTCGTTGGTCGGTTCGTCAAGCAGCAGCACGTTGCCGCCTTCTTTGAGGAGCTTGGCCAGGTGCAGGCGGTTACGCTCACCACCGGACAGGTCGCCAACCCGTTTCTGCTGGTCACTGCCCTTGAAGTTGAAGCGCCCCACGTAAGCCCGGGACGGGGTCTCGTAGTTGCCAACCTTGATAATATCGTTGCCGTCGGAAAGCTCTTCCCACACGGTTTTGCTGCCATCCAGGTCGCGCATCTGGTCCACGTAGGCCAGTTCCACGGTCTCGCCCAAGGTAATGTCGCCGGAGTCGGGCTTGTCGTAGCCCGCAACCATCTTGAACAGTGTGGATTTGCCGGCGCCGTTGCCACCGATAATACCCACAATGGCTCCGGGCGGTACGCTGAAGGACACGTCTTCGTACAGCAGGCGGTCACCGAAGGACTTGCTGATGCCGTCCACTTCGATCACCTTGTTGCCCAGGCGTGGTCCCGGCGGAATGTACAGCTCGTTGGTTTCATTGCGCTTCTGGAATTCCTGGGAGCTCATCTCTTCAAAGCGGGCCAGGCGGGCCTTGCTCTTGGACTGACGGCCCTTGGCGTTGCTGCGCACCCATTCCAGTTCCTGCTTGATGGCTTTCTGGTGGGAGGCTTCCTGCTTGGACTCCATCTCCAGACGCTTTTCCTTGTTCTCCAGCCACTGACTGTAGTTGCCTTCAAACGGAATGCCCTGGCCACGGTCTAGTTCCAGGATCCAGCCGGCGACGTTGTCGAGGAAGTAGCGATCGTGGGTGATGGCAACCACGGTGCCTTCGTAGTCGTGCAGGAAGCGCTCGAGCCAGGCCACGGATTCCGCATCCAGGTGGTTGGTGGGCTCATCCAGCAGCAACATGTCCGGGCCGGACAGCAGCAGGCGGCACAGGGCCACCCGGCGGCGTTCACCGCCGGACAGCACGCTTACTTTCTGATCCCACGGCGGGAGGCGCAATGCGTCGGCGGCGACTTCCATCTTGCGTTCGATGTCATGGCCGTCGGTGGCCTGAATGTAGGCTTCCAGTTCGCCCTGCTTCTTGGCGAGGGCATCAAAATCCGCATCCGGTTCGGCATAGGCGGCGTAAACCTGATCCAGTTCTGCCAATGCGTCGTGGACGCCAGAGACTGACTCATCGACGATTTCCTTGACGGTTTTCTCTTCGTCCAGCTCCGGCTCCTGGGGCAGGTAGCCCACATTGATGCCGGGTTGGGGGCGGGCCTCGCCGATGTAATCCTGGTCGATGCCCGCCATAATGCGGAGCAGGGTGGACTTACCGGCACCGTTGAGACCGAGTACGCCAATCTTGGCGCCCGGGAAGAAGCTCAGGGAAATGTCCTTGAGGATTTCACGCTTGGGCGGAACCACCTTGCCCACGCGGTTCATGGTGTATACGTACTGGGCCATAACTGGCTGTGTCCTCTGTTGTATTCGGAGGTAAATAAAGGGAATGATCAGATTAGCCCCGTAAGGTAGCGAAACCCGCAGGCTATGGCAATTGCGGGAAATCGATGGCCGGAAGCGGGAAGGGGGCGAAAATTGCGGTGTGACGGTTTCTGCGGAGGGGCGGCAGGCGCTATAAAGGATGATTTTTTACCCATTTGTAAGATAGAATAGCCGCCCAAATTTTTCGGGCAGCTAAGCACACAGGGGCAGCGCATCCATGTTTAATCGTGATATGAAAATCGCCGGCTTTGACGACGAACTCTGGAACGCCATGCAGGCGGAAGAAAAGCGTCAGGAAGCTCACATCGAGCTGATTGCGTCAGAAAACTACACCAGCCCCCGGGTGATGGAAGCTCAGGGCAGTGTGCTCACCAACAAGTACGCCGAGGGCTACCCCGGCAAGCGCTACTACGGTGGCTGTGAGTTTGTCGACATTGCTGAAGACCTGGCAATTAACCGCGCCAAGGAGTTGTTCGGCGCTGCCTACGCCAACGTGCAGCCGCATTCGGGTTCCCAGGCCAATTCCGCAGTATTCATGGCGCTGCTGAAGCCCGGCGACACTGTGCTGGGCATGAGCCTCGCCCACGGCGGTCACCTGACTCATGGCGCCAGCGTGAACTTCTCCGGCAAGATCTACAATGCCGTCCAGTATGGTATCAACAACGATACCGGCCTGATCGACTACGATGAGGTTGAAGCCCTGGCGGTTGAGCACAAGCCGAAGATGATCATTGCAGGCTTTTCTGCTTACTCCCAGGAACTGGATTTTGCCCGTTTCCGCGAGATTGCGGACAAAGTGGGTGCTTACCTGTTTGTCGACATGGCTCACGTTGCCGGTCTGGTGGCTGCTGGCGTCTACCCGGACCCGGTTCCCCACGCCCACGTGGTTGCAACGACTACCCACAAGACCCTGCGCGGCCCACGCGGTGGCCTGATTCTGGCCTGCGACGATGCCGATCTGCAGAAAAAACTGAACTCCGCGGTTTTCCCGGGCGGCCAGGGCGGCCCGCTGATGCATGTGATCGCTGGCAAGGCTGTGTGCTTTAAAGAAGCCATGAGCGACGAGTTCAAGGCGTATCAGCAACAAGTTGTGAAGAACGCATCGGCCATGGCGGAAGTATTTATTGAGCGCGGTTACGATGTGGTGTCCGGTGGCACTAAAAACCACCTGTTCCTGGTCAGCCTGATCAAGCAGGACATTACCGGTAAGGATGCGGATGCAGCCCTGGGCCGTGCCCACATCACCGTCAACAAGAACGCGGTTCCCAATGATCCTCGCTCTCCGTTTGTGACTTCCGGTCTGCGTATCGGCACGCCGGCGGTGACCACCCGTGGTTTCGGCGAGACCGAGTGTCGCGACCTGGCGGGCTGGATGTGTGACATCCTCGACAACCTGGAAGACGACGCCGTGAATAGCCGTGTGCGCGAACAGGTTGAAGCCGTGTGTGCTCGCTTCCCGGTGTACGCGGGCTAAACTTCAGGCTAGGCAGGCCGGGCCGTCCCGTCGACGGCCCGGCTATTCTTTAACCGGTGACTCTTAACCCGGCTATTTTCCGGAGCTCCCGATTATGCACTGTCCGTTCTGTGGTGAAGCAGATACCAAGGTGATTGACTCACGGCTGGTGGCCGAGGGGGATCAGGTGCGTCGTCGCAGGGAGTGTCTGTCCTGCCGTGAGCGGTTCACAACCTTTGAGTCCGCCGAACTGGTGATGCCAAGGGTGGTCAAACAGGATGGCACGCGCCAGCCGTTTGACGAGGAAAAACTGCGTTCCGGCCTGATGAAAGCGCTGGAAAAGCGCCCGGTCAGTATTGAAGAAATCGATGCCGCGTTGAATCGCATCAAGTTCCGGTTGCGCGCCACCGGCGAGCGTGAAGTTAAATCCATGCAGCTCGGCGAGGAAGTCATGACCGAGCTTCGCCAACTGGACAAGGTAGCTTACGTTCGGTTTGCGTCGGTTTACCGGAGCTTCCAGGATATTAACGAATTCAAGGAAGAGATCGAGCGGCTGTCCGCCAATTCCGGCGAGGATCCGGTGGATGTGGCCAAGGTTCTGGCCGGTAACCACTCCTCCAAGGGCAAGGCATGATAGACGCCCAGGATATTGCGTTCATGGCCCGGGCGGTGCAACTGGCCTGGCGTGGGCGCTATTCGACACATCCGAATCCACGGGTGGGCTGTGTTATTGCCCGGGGCGGCAAGATCCTGGGGGAAGGCTGGCATGAGCGAGCCGGCGAGGCCCACGCTGAAATTCGCGCGCTGAGTCAGGCGGGCCCGGCGGCGCGGGGCGCAACGGCCTATGTGACTCTGGAGCCGTGTAGTCACTTCGGCCGAACGCCTCCCTGTGCCAAGGCGTTGATTGAGGCCGGTGTCGCTCACGTATTTGCGGCCACCAAGGATCCCAATCCTTCCGTGTCCGGCCGGGGGCTGGACATGCTTCGGGAGGCCGGTATCCGGGTCACCGAAGGGATGATGGCGGACGAAGCGGCCCGGCTTAACCCCGGCTTTATGAAACGAATGAATTCCGGCCGGCCTTTTGTGCGGTTGAAGATGGCGGCCAGCCTGGATGGGCGTACGGCGATGGCTTCGGGTGAAAGCCAGTGGATTACCGGCCCGGACGCGCGCCGGGACGTACAGCGTCTGCGTGCCATCAGCGATGCAGTGCTGACCGGTGTTGGTACGGTGCTCGCCGACGATCCATCACTGACGGTCCGGCGCGAGGAGCTGGGGGACATTGGCGATGCCACCGAACCATCCCGTATGCCGCTGAGGGTGATCGCAGACCGTGATGCCCGCACACCATGTGGCGCAAACATTCTTCAGGGCGGGAATGTTCAAGTGTACTGTGCGTCCCCCACGTTGGCGACCGCGCCGGCCCAGGATCTTGCCGCGCTGGGAGTTAGTCTGACCGGGGTTGCCTGGAAGGATAATGGCGTCGATGTTGGTGAGCTGCTCGATTCCCTCGGCGAGTTGGGGATCAACGAATTACTGGTGGAAGCCGGGCCAACCCTGGCCGGTACCTTTATTGACGAACGCCTGGTGGATGAGCTCTGGCTGTACCAGGCTCCGGTGTTTTTGGGCAGCACGGGGCGGCCAACAGCCCACCTGCCACTGGACTCCATGGCGGATAAAGTACAATGGAAGGTGCTGGATCGCCGTCAGGTGGGTGAGGATCAGCGTCTGATCCTGGCGCCACGGTAACTCATACAATTCACGGTTTGTTGGTTGAGAGCTCTCGTTGGTTGAGGGCTCAGCTTCGGCAAACTGAAAGGGTGCAAAATACCTATGGCACTGAACAGCATAGAAGAGATCATTGAAGATATTCGTCAGGGCAAAATGGTGATCCTGATGGACGATGAGGACCGCGAAAATGAAGGCGACCTGGTGATGGCGGCTGAGCATTGCACGCCGGAAGCCATTAACTTCATGGCCCGTTTTGGTCGCGGTCTCATCTGCATGCCGATGACTCGTACCCGCTGCGAGCAGCTCGGGCTGCCGTTGATGGTTCAGCGGAATGCTTCCGGGTTCGGAACCAAATTTACCCTGTCCATTGAGGCGACCGAGGGCGTGACTACCGGTATTTCCGCTGCGGACCGGGCGCGTACCGTACAGGCCGCGGTGGCGAAGAATGCCAAGGCGTCCGATCTCGTTCAGCCAGGCCATATCTTCCCGCTGATGGCAGACCCCGGCGGTGTGCTGAGCCGCGCCGGCCATACCGAGGCGTCCTGTGACCTCGCTTCGCTGGCCGATTGCGAGCCGGCGGGTGTGATCTGCGAGATTATGAACGACGATGGCTCCATGGCCCGCCGTGAAGATCTCGAAAGATTCGCGGAACAGCATGATCTGAAGATTGGCACCATTGCCGATCTGATTCACTACCGTACGTTGAACGAGCGCACGATCGAGTGTGTTGAGAAATACGATCTGGACACGGAATACGGTGTATTCAACTTGCGGACTTATCGGGACAATATCCAGGGCTCGACACACCTGGCTATGGTCATGGGGGATATTAAACCTGATGAGCCTGTGCTGGTACGCGTACACATTACCGACACGCTGCGGGACCTGTTGGGTGCCCGTCGTGCCGATTCCCGCAGCTGGCCGCTGCATCACGCCCTGGAAAAAGTGGCCGAGGACGGCCGGGGTGTGGTGGTTCTGCTGAACAGCGCCGAGGACAGCTATAACCTGGAAGACCGGATTCACGAGTTCTTCGGGGAGGAGCAGGCCGCTGCCGCAAAGGGCAGTTCCGGCGTTTACTTCACAGTGGGTACCGGTTCCCAGATCCTCAAAGACATTGGCGTGGGAAAAATGCGCCTGCTGAGTCCGCCGATCAAGTTTTCCGCGATTTCCGGATTCGACCTGGAAGTGGAAGAGTACGTACCTTATACCCCCGAATGATGAACCCGGCAGCGCTGATGTTCAGCGTTGCCCGTTAAGGAGCCTTTCATGGCAGATATCAAAGTAATTGAAGGCGACTTCACCCACTGCAGCGGCCGGTATGCCCTGGTGGTTGGTCGCTTTAACGGATTTGTGGTGGAAAGCCTGGTGGAGGGCGCTGTTGATACCCTGCGTCGTCACGGCATCGCTGACACCGACATTACCATCGTCCGTGTTCCCGGTGCCTACGAAATGCCGCTGGCCGTCAAGCGGGTGGCCGAAACCGGTGATCACGACGCGATCATTGCCCTCGGCGCGGTCATCCGTGGTGGCACCCCGCACTTTGATTATGTTGCTGGCGAAGCTTCCAGCGGTCTGGGTGCGGTCAGCCTGGAAACCGATGTACCGGTAACCTTCGGTGTGTTAACGGTGGATTCTATTGAGCAGGCCATTGAGCGCTCCGGCACCAAAGCTGGAAACAAGGGCGCGGAAGCCGCTATTACGGCTCTGGAAATGGTTAGCCTGTTCAAGAAGCTGGGTGAGTGATGAGCGCAACTGAAGACACCTCCCCGCAGCCGGGCGCATCGGGGCAACCGAAAGCCGGTGACCGTCGCCGTGCCCGTGCCCTGGCCATGCAGGGACTTTATCAGCGCCATTTCAGCAAGAGCGCGATATCGGATATCGAATCCGAGTTCCTGGTCGACAACGACATGACCAAGGTGGATACCCTTTATTTCCGGGACTTGTTGCGCGGGGTTCACCGTGAGCAGGCCGAACTTGACCGGTTGCTGGAGCCGTTCCTCGACCGTCCCCTCAACGAAGTGGACCCGGTGGAATTGGCCATTGTCCGCCTTGGTGCCTATGAGCTGAAGCATCGCCTCGATGTGCCCTATAAGGTGGTCATCAACGAAGGCATTGAAATGGCCAAGCGCTTCGGTGGCACGGAAGGGCACAAGTTTGTAAACAGCATCCTCGACAAACTCAGTCGTCGCCTGCGGCTGGCTGAGACCCGCCCGCGCTAACGAATGGGTGAATTCGAGCTGATACGCCGCTATTTCAGCCCTCTCACCGGGCAGAGTCGCGCAGCCTCGTTGGTGCTTGGTCCGGGGGATGACTGTGCCATCGAGCGTGTCGCCTCTGGTAACGAGCTCGTTTTTTCCGTGGACACTCTGGTTGAGGGGGTTCACTTTCCTGCGGGTTATAACCCCGAACATCTTGGTTGGCGATCGCTGGCTGTGGCTGCCAGCGATCTGGCGGCCATGGGCGCACAACCTGTTTGCTTTACCCTGGCACTGACGTTGCCGGAAGCCTCGCCGGAATGGCTGGAGCGCTTTTCCCGCGGGCTTTCCCGGGCGTCCCGGGCCTTTGGCCTGGAGTTGGCGGGAGGCGATACGACCCGGGGACCGCTGACGCTCACCCTGCAGGTGCACGGTGAAGTGCCTGCAGGCGGCGCGATATTGCGTTCCGGTGCCGCCGAGGATGACTATCTGTGTGTGTCGGGAGCCCTTGGGGAAGCGGGCGCTGCACTGGACTATCTCGATACGGTGTCCCCGTCCGAGGATGAGCAGACGGTGCTGGAGCGATACCACGCTCCGGTACCCAGGCTGGATCTGGGGATGGCGTTGCAAGGGGTGGCCAGCGCCGCCATCGATATCTCGGATGGCCTGTTGGCCGACCTTGGCCATATCCTGAAGGCCTCCGGTGTCGGGGCGCAGCTGGATTCTCAGTCTGTGCCTGTGTCCTCTGCGGTGACTCGCCTGAAAGGCGAGGAAGAAGCGCTCAGGCTCGCCCTGGAAGCCGGTGATGACTATGAGCTTTGCGTCGCTGTTCCCCGGGGCGCGTGGGACAGCCTGCCAGACACGGTACGGACGCAATTGACCATAATTGGTAGGGTAGTGCCCGGGAGTGGCATTACCGGTATTGAGGCTGCCCCGGTGGCTGGCGGATACGACCATTTCGGGAGTAAGTAATGAGTAGTGATGACGATCTGCAGGAGCCTGAGTTTGCCGGGGCGCTGCTACCTCCCGGTTTTCTGCGTGATCCGGTGCACCTGCTGGCTTTTGGTTTTGGTAGTGGGGCGGCGCCACGGGCGCCCGGGACCTGGGGCAGCCTTGCGGCAATCCCGCTGTGGTTTGCCATTGCCTGGCTGCCGCTCACGGCATATTGGGTTGTGGTTGCGATCGCCTTTATTGTGGGTATCTGGCTGTGTGGCAAGACAGCCCGTGACCTTAAAGTGCACGATCATGGCGGCATTGTCTGGGATGAATTTGTCGGCATGTGGATCGCCCTGGCGTTGATCCCTGACAATATATACGGGGTGTTGATGGCCTTTGCGTTGTTCCGGTTGTTTGATGTGGTCAAGCCCTGGCCCATTAGCTGGATTGACCAGCGAGCGCCTGGCGGCCTGGGCATCATGGTGGATGACGTGGTGGCGGGGTTTATGGCGCTGGGGTGCCTGTTTGCCATTGACCGGTGGTTGATGCCGATCATTGTCTGAACCGCTCAGCGGATGAGCCCGGAAGCCCACTTTCTGTGAGTCAGTGTATCTGCTTCTGTTGCTCTTCAGGCAGCAAACGGACCACGTGCAGGAAACGCTTCAGGCCGATCTCCGCGCGGTCGCGGGTGGCGAACGGGCCACTGTCGAAACCTTCCCTGGTAGTGAAGTACCATTTGCTTCCCACACAGAAAAAGCGGCTGCTGCGAAACGGTGCAGGCCCTTCTTCTCCGATCCGACGTTGAGTGTCCATGGTGTCTCCTGTGCCCTGTCTTTTTTCTGGTTTTCGGGCTTCGTATTCCATTGGTCGGTTGTTTAAAATTAAATCAATTCTGGACGAATTCAACCGTTTTTTACGGGTTGTACGTCCTGAGTCTCATTCAGGGGTCTCCGCTGCGGGAATGGGAGCAGGAAACCTGGCTTTACCGTCTTGCCCTTGTCATTTGCACTCGTCAGAATGCCAGCAGATTGAACTCTTAACCACAAGGACTTTACATGAGTATTTATCACGTTTTGCGAGTTTTCAAGATGGCTGTGTCTCCGACATCCATCGGGCGCTTTTTTGCGTTCATTGTTGCGGCTGTATTCCTGGCAGGGTGTAGCTCAACCATGACCCGCGTTCAGACCTGGGACGGGGACGCTGCTGAGGGCGGCACGGCCCTGTTGGAAGCGCCTGGTGACATCCGGGTGGCCAAGGTCAACGGTCGCAACATGGGTAACTTCCTCATGGATGATCTGGCACTGAATTACGATCTTCTGCCCGGCGAAAACCAGGTGGTGTTCAGTTACAAGACCATCTGGGCCAAGGCGGGTGTCGTGCGAAATGGCGAGTCAAAGGTTCACGTCGTACAGACAGAGCCTCACGCAGTCACTTTCACCGCCCAGGCTGGTGAAACCTACCGTTTCGATTTTGATAAGCCGGATTCCCGCCAGGAGGCGGAGGCATTACGTGAAGATTTCTCCGGTGCCATTGTGAACGAGGCTGGCGAAGAAGTGGCGCGCTTTGAGCCGTGGGATGGTGAATCTGTCGTTGCCGCTTCACCGGCACGCACGCCTGTTTCCGGTGATGCCTCTGCAACGGCCGACGCAGTCGATGGCAATACTCTCGAGCAACTGAAAGCGCTTTGGCACAAGGCCAGTGAAGAAGAAAAACGTACCTTCCTGCGGTGGGCGTTTGAATAAGCTCTGAGGCCAACCGCTTCCGTCAGCGCCGGAAGCGGTGAAGTGTTTTTTTCAGTAATCCTTCCAGCAGGGTCAGGGCCTCATCGGTGAGGGTCTGACCGTTCTCTGCCTGATCGTCCAGTTCCTCTTCCGATTCGGTCAGCGTGGCCGCTGCGTTCTCGATGGCAGTCAGGCTGTCCTCCAGTAACGGTTTCAGGGACTCACCGTCAGCGACCACATCCGGGCACAGAGTGAAGTTGATGGTCAGTCGTCCCTCATAGCTGACCGCTACAATCACCAGTCCCATGCTGTCAAACAGGGGGGAGGTGTTGTACTGCCGGACCAGGCGAGCCCCCTGAAGATACAGCGGCACCTGTGGTCCGGGTACGTTGGTGATGGGCAGGTTGAAGACCGGTTGATAGCGTTGTGCAATCTGTAACTCGGAATATAGCCTGGCAGACAGGGCCAACATGGTGGATGGCAGTAACTCGGTGAGCCGGTCTGCAGCAATGGCCTCCCGGTATGGCTCCGATGCGACCGCGTTCCGATGGATCTTGCGGATTCGGCGCGCGGGGTTGGGTTCGTTGGTGGCCAGGTCCAGCAGCATGGCCGACATCTGGTTGCCCGTTGCCATGCGCAAGCTGTTCGAGCGAACGGAGATCGGCGTCATGGCGACCAGGGATTTGTCCGGGTCGCCATCGTGGTTGACCTGATAGCGCCGGAGCGCTTCCGCGCACAACCCCAGCACCACGTCGTTCAGAGTGACGTTACCCAGGCTGGCCTTGATAGCCTTGAGGCGTGACAGATCGAGATCGGCGGCCACGATCTGCCGGTTGGCTGTGATCTGGCGATTGAAGGCGCTGTGGGGTGCCGAAAACAGGGGGAATGGCAGTGGCAGTTTGCGCATCTGGTTGTGAATCAGCCCCCGCGCGGTAACTTCTGCCGCGCTGATGGCCAGTGACGTGACCTGCAGGGGTTTGCGCAGCAGGTTGGCGCCCGTCTGCACAATGATTCTTTCCTCAGATGGCGCCGGTTTTGGGTGCCAGGGCCTGGGCTGTGGGATAGGTCTCGCCTGCGGCGTATATTCCAGTAGCTTGCCCATGATTTCCTCGCCACTGAAGGCGTCAATCGCCGCGTGATGGAGTTTGACGATCAGGGCGAACCCGTTGAGGCCGTCGTCATCCTCAGCGGCTGGAAAGCCGTCCACGAAGGTGATGTGCCAAAGTGGACGATCCCGTTTCAGCGGTTCCTCAAGGATCTTGGAGGCCAGCTCCATCAGGCCATGAGCACGCCCGTGCTCACCCAGGTTTACGTAAGCGAGGTGACGCTCAATGCTGAAATCGGGATCGTCAATCCAGTAGGGACGACCGAGACGAAATGGAATTTTCTTCAGGCGCTGGCGAAATACCGGGACAACATGGAGGCGGCTGCGGAGATAGGCAACAAAGGTACTGAAGGCCAGGGGGGTGTCGCTACCGCGACCATCGAACAGATAGATGCCTCCGATGTGCATGGGCGCCGTTTCCGACTCCAGGTAAAGAAAAGAGGCATCCAGTTCCGACAGCTGCCGCATGTTTGAACTCCGTTCGGCGTTGGTTTGCCGGCAGTATAAACGAGTTGCGCGGGATTCCGTTGGCTGTTTTGCCTGTTCCGCCCACGCCTCGGCGGCCACGTTGAACTCCCGGCTAGGTTTCAAGCCAGGAGGTCAGCTCCTCTGACTGGCTCAGGTAGTCCCAGAACCACATCAGGGCCTTGCCCTGATCTTCCGCGTGTCGTGCCAGGTGGAGCATGATGGGTTGGCGAACGTCGTGGACATCAAGTGCAATAAGCTGGCCTTCCCTTAGTTGCGAGCGAATCCTCGATTCAGGAAGCCAGCCGACCCCCAGGCCCGCTTGCTGCACAGCGATCTTCTGGTCAATGTTGGCCACTGTGATGGTGCGCTGTCGCCGGAAGATGCCTGCATGCCCCGGTGGCAGCGAGCGGGAGGTGTCCGCCGCGACCGCAGCCGGGTAGTGGGCAATGTCCTCTTCGGTCAACGGTTGGGGTACGGATGCGAGTGGGTGGTCGGGGGCAACGGCGTACACAAAGTTCATCCTGCCGAGTGCCTTGGTAGTAAAGGTGCCGGCTGGTTTGCTGAGCTGGTCGGCACCCACAATCAGGTCGACGCGGCGGCTTTGCAGTGCGTCCCAGGAGCCGGCAAAGACTTCCTCAATGATCTGCACTTCCACGGGAATGTCGAGGTCGTTGAATGTCTTTATGGCTGGAAACAGGCATTCCGCCGGGAGCAGGGAGTTGAAGCCGATGCGCAGCCGGGTCTCCCAGCCCTGGGCCACCTGTTTGGTGGTGTGCGCCAGGTTCTCTGCCGCCTCCAGGAGGGTTCGACCTTCTTCCAGCAGGTAGCGTCCCGCCGGCGTCAGGGTAGCGCGATGGCCGCTACGGTCGTAGATGGCAATGTTCAGGTCTTCCTCGAGCTTTTGCACCGTGTAACTGATGGCGGAGGGAACCCGGAACAGTTCCCCGGCAGCGCCGGCGAAACTGCCTTTGCGGTCGATGGCATCGAGGACTTTGAGTGCGTCTATGGTGATGGCTGTATGCATGTTCGAATTATCTGAGGTAGTTGGCCAGAAATGCTTGTTTGAGAGGGTAGCAGGCTGACCGTTATTCTTCTTCAAATATTATCGGGTTCTGGAGAGGTAAATATTATGGGTCTTTTGGTTGACGGCAAATGGCACGATCAGTGGTATGACACCGGCAAGACCGGTGGCAAGTTTGAGCGGGAGGCCGCCCGGTTTCGCAACTGGGTAACGGCGGATGGATTGCCCGGTCCGGAAGGTGAGGGTGGTTTCAGGGCGGAGTCGGGTCGATACCACCTGTACGTATCCATGGCCTGCCCCTGGGCGCATCGCACCTTGATTTTCCGGAAGCTGAAGGGGCTGGAGAAGCATATCTCCGTGTCGGTGGTTCATCCGGACATGGTAGAGAATGGGTGGGAGTTCCGGCCTGGCGATGAGCAGCACAGGGATCATCTGCACGATTTCGAATTCCTGCGTCAGGTTTACACCCGTGCAGCGCCGGATTATTCCGGGCGGGTGACGGTGCCGACATTGTGGGACAAGGAAAAGCAGACCATTGTCAGCAACGAATCAGCCGAGATCATCCGGATGTTCAATTCCGCGTTTGATGGTCTTGATGGCGTGCGTGAGGAGCTGGATTTCTACCCTGAACCTCTGCGAGGGGAGATAGAGGAGGTGAATGCCCGGGTGTATGACACCGTCAACAATGGTGTCTACAAGGCCGGGTTTGCCACCGCTCAGGATAAATACGAAGAGGCTTATGGTGCGCTGTTTGACTCACTCGACTGGCTGGAGGCGCGGTTGGCAAAACAGCGTTACCTGGTCGGTGGGCAACTGACCGAAGCGGACTGGCGTTTGTTCACGACGCTGATCCGGTTTGACGCGGTGTACTACAGCCACTTCAAGTGCAACCGGCAACGCATCGGGGACTTTCCGGCGCTGTCCGCGTATGTCCGGGATCTGTACCAGGTGCCGGGGGTGTCGGAGACGGTCGATATTGGTCAGATCAAACAGCACTACTACGTGAGCCAGCGTACCATCAACCCGACCCAGATTGTCCCTGTAGGGCCGCAGCTGGATTTTGAGACGCCCCACGGCAGAGAGCTCTTGAAGTGAGTCGCCAGAGTTGGTGCCAAAAGTAGAGGTTTCGATTCGGCGTGGGATGTCGGATTACGCGCCGCTAGACGGCGCTAATCCGACCTACGATGAAAAGCACACCCCAGTAGGTCGGATTAGGCGAAGCCGTAATCCGACAATCTTCTGTTCAAGGGAGGCTAGCTGACCCGGGCAACCGCAACTTCAGTCAGCAGCACCAGGGCTTCTTTATAGTCGGATTCGGGAAGAATAGTGAGGCAGCCCGCCGCCAGGGCGGCCTGTTCCCTGGCTTTCGCCATGGTGTACTCCAGGGCGCCGGAGCTGTCGACGATCTGCAGGATGGCCGGCAGGTCATCCAGGCCGCCCTTGCGGATGGCCTGACGAATCAGTTGGCGTTCGTCCTCCACCCCTTTTTCCATGGCGTGGATCAGGGGCAGGGTGGTCTTGCCCTCGGCCAGGTCGTCGCCCACGTTCTTGCCCATGGCTTCGGCATCGCCACGGTAGTCCAGCACGTCGTCCACTAGCTGGAACGCCAGTCCCAGGTGTTTGCCGTAGTCCTTCAGGGCGTTTTCCTGGCGTTCATCGGCGCCGGCCAGCAAGGCGCCGGTGTGGGAAGCAGCCTCAAACAGCATGGCGGTCTTGTTGTGGATGACCTCCATATACTGCGCTTCGCTGAGATCCGGATTCTTTACGTTCATTAATTGCATCACCTCACCTTCGGCAATCACCGCTGTGGCGTGTGACAGCACGTCCATGATGCGCAGGCTTTGCAGTTCCACCATCATCTCGAATGCGCGGGCATAGAGGAAATCACCTACCAGCACACTGGGGGCATTTCCCCACCGGGCGTTGGCGGTGCTGCGGCCCCGGCGCATGTCGGATGTGTCTACAACATCATCATGGAGCAGGGTGGCGGTGTGCAGGAATTCGATGACGGCGGCCAGTTTGAGATGGTCGTCCTTGTCATAACCCGCGGCCTGGCTGGATAGCAGGACCAGGAGTGGTCTCAGTCTTTTCCCGCCACTTTCAATAATATAGTGGGCTATTTTCTCCACCAGCGGGACGTCGGAAGAAAGCCGTTTGATGATCAGGTCGTTCACGCGGCTGAAATCATCCGCCACGGTGTCGTAGATGCGCTGGGCTGTCATGCGGCTTGTGGATCCCTTTCTGGTGTTTTCGTTGATGCTTCTGTCGATACTATTTGTTGATAATAAATAGGGCAGGAAGCGGCAATGCTAGGTACTGGGGCTTTCAGTGTCAACTTGGCTTGTATTACGGAGGCGGTTTTCGTACAATCACGCGCCCAACTCATCCCAACCTGCGCTCCCTGCTATAGGGTTGCCGAAGCGCTTCCCTTAGAACCAGGTGGATAAGAGCAGGGATGGGTCAATCGCGGAGAACGTTAATGTACGCAGTTATTGTTAGCGGTGGTAAGCAGCACCGTGTAAAAGAAGGCGAGACTCTGAAGCTGGAAAAGCTGGAAGTGGAAACCGGCGGTAACGTCGAGTTTGACCGCGTTCTGCTGATCGCCGATGGTGACAAGGTTCAGGTTGGCGCGCCGGTTGTTGATGGTGCCAAGGTGACAGCGGAAGTGGTAAACCACGGCCGTCACGACAAGATCCAGATCATCAAGTTCCGTCGTCGTAAGCATTCCATGAAGCGTCAGGGCCACCGTCAGTGGTTCACTGAAGTCAAGATCACGGGTATCCAGGGCTAAGACCCTCGAGTAACCCCTTAAATAAGGAGGCTTGTAATGGCTCATAAAAAGGCAGCAGGTAGTACCCGTAACGGTCGCGATTCCGAGTCGAAACGACTTGGTGTGAAGCGTTTCGGTGGTGAGACTGTTTCTGCAGGCAGCATCATCATTCGTCAGCGTGGCACTCGTTTCCACGCTGGTAGCAACGTAGGCATTGGCAAGGACCACACCCTGTTTGCGAAAGCAGACGGCCAGGTGAAGTTCGAAGTCAAAGGCCCGCAGAGCCGTAAGTTCGTGAGCATCGTTTCGGCTGCGTAAGCAGCGGCGATCCGGTTCTGTCGAACCTTGGATTGCTCTGGTGGTATCATCAGGGTAATCCGGAGCCCCGCAAAGCTTCCTAGAGGCTGCGGGGCTTTTTAGTTTATGCGCACAGCGCAAAGGGTAGACCCATGAAATTCGTAGACGAAGCCACCATCATCGTAGAAGCCGGCAAAGGCGGTCACGGCTGCCTCAGTTTCCGGCGAGAAAAGTACGTTCCCAAAGGTGGTCCCGATGGGGGCGATGGCGGGGATGGTGGTTCCGTGTATCTGGAGGCGGATGACGCGCTCAATACGCTCATTGATTACCGTTTCCAGCGCAAACACAAGGCGCAGAACGGTGAGCCGGGGTCCGGCCGGAATTGCACCGGCACCAAGGGTGAGGACCTGGTTCTGCCAGTGCCGGTGGGCACCACGGTTGTCGATATGGATACCCATGAGGTGCTCGGAGATCTGACCCACGCCGGACAGCGGCTGAAGGTTGCCCAGTGCGGTTTTCACGGTCTTGGCAACACCCGCTTCAAGTCCTCGGTCAACCGCGCTCCGCGCCAGACCACCAAGGGCTCCGAGGGTGAGTTGCGCAACCTGCGCCTGGAGCTCAAGGTGCTGGCGGACGTGGGCCTTCTGGGTATGCCCAACGCGGGCAAGTCCACTTTTATCCGTTCAGTGTCGGCTGCACGGCCCAAGGTTGCGGACTATCCGTTTACCACGCTGGTGCCGAACCTTGGCGTGGTCAGCGTGCAGGCGCATCAGAGCTTTGTGATCGCGGATATTCCCGGTCTGATTGAGGGTGCCGCTGAAGGTGCCGGGCTCGGAATCCGTTTCCTGAAGCATCTGGTGCGAACGCGTCTGCTGTTGCACCTTGTAGACGTGGCTCCCTATGACGGTTCCTCTCCCGCCGAGTCAGCGCGCGCCATTGAACATGAACTTGAAAAGTTCAGCGAGACCCTGGCTAACCGGGAGCGCTGGCTGGTTCTGAATAAAGTCGACATGGTGGCGGACGAAGATCGGGATGCCCATTGCCAGGCCATTATTGATGAGCTGGAGTGGGAAGGGCCTGTATTCCGTATTTCCGCATTGAGTGGAGAGGGTACCAAGCCGTTGACTCAGGCGGTGATGCGCTGGATTGAGGAGCAGGCCGAAGAAGAGGCTCAGAACCCGGAGTTTGCTGAGCGCGAGGCAGAGCGCCGTCGCCAGATGGACGAAGAGGCGCGCGCCCGCATTGCGGCGGAGCGTCAGGCTCGCCGGGCTGCCCGTGAAGACGACGATGATGACGACTTCGACGACGATGATTACGATGTCGAAGTGGTGTACGCCCCCGAATAATTCGATAGACGCATCAGTGAGCACCCAGGCGAATCATGAGTGAACGCACCCAGTTACGCCAGGCTCGTCGCCTGGTTGTGAAAATAGGAAGTGCCCTGCTGACCAATGATGGTAAGGGCCTGGATATTTCGGCCCTGGGTTTGTGGGTGGATCAGATTGCCGAGCTGATCGAAGACGGTGTTGAGGTGGTTATTGTTTCCTCGGGCTCTGTCGCCGAAGGGATGAGTCGCCTGGGGTGGACCTCCCGCCCCGAGCAGCTCCATGAGTTGCAGGCCGCGGCTGCGGTTGGGCAGATGGGGTTGGTGCAGACCTGGGAGGCTCAGTTCAAACGCCACGACATCCATACCGCCCAGATTCTGCTGACTCACGATGACCTGTCCGACCGCAAGCGATACCTGAACGGGCGCAGTACGCTGCGGGCGTTACTGGATTTTGGTGTGGTGCCGATCGTTAATGAGAACGACACCGTGGTCACCGATGAGATCCGCTTTGGCGATAACGATACCCTTGGTGCCCTGGTGGCCAACCTGATTGAGGCGGATGGTCTGATCATTCTTACCGATCAGCTTGGGCTGTTTGACAAGGATCCCCGCAAGCACGCTGATGCGCAACTGGTCACCGAGCGGAAGGCGGGTGATCATGAGCTGGATGCCATGGCGGGCGGCGGTGCTGGTGCGCTGGGGCGTGGCGGCATGCAGACCAAGGTGCGTGCGGCTCGCCTCGCGGCGCGCTCAGGTGCGTTCACCGTGATCGTGGGTGGCCGAATCGAGCATGCCATCGCGCGTCTGCGTGGCGGCGATGTGATTGGCACTTTGTTGCTCCCGGAGCAGGGGCGCATTGCCGCGCGCAAGCAGTGGCTGGCCAGTCATTTACAGACCCGGGGCAAGCTCATCCTGGACGATGGTGCGGTAAGGGTCTTGTGCTTAGGTGGTCGTAGTTTGCTGCCGGTGGGCGTCAAGGGCGTTTCTGGTCAGTTTCGCCGTGGCGAGATGGTGTCCTGTGTGGATCAGCATGGGAAAGAGGTAGCTCGCGGATTGGTCAATTATGATGCGGATGAGGCCAGGGCCATTGCCGGGCGCTCCAGTGACCGAATTGCAGAAGTGCTGGGGTTTATCTCGGACGAAGAAATGATTCACCGGGATAATATGGTGATTGTCTGAGGGGGAGGGCTCCCAGTCAGGCACAAAAAAACCGGCTCGAAAGCCGGTTTTTTCAGCTCTGAAGGAAAGTCGCTTATGCGCTCTTCAGGGCTTTGATCTTGGCGCTCAGGCGGCTCTTATGACGAGCAACCTTGTTCTTGGCGATGACGCCCTTGTTAACCATGCTATCCATGATCGGCTGGAACTGCTTGAAGGCAGCCTGGGCTTCTTCGTAGTTGCCGGCTTCAATCTTGGATTGAACCTTTTTCATGTAAGTACGAGCCATGGAACGCAGGCTGGCGTTGTGCTTGCGGTTCTTCTCGTTCTGACGTGCGCGCTTCTTGGCTTGCGGGGAATTTGCCACCGTATAACTCCTGAAAATCTGTAATTGATTCGAAAAATTCGCGGGCGCGCCAAAACCAGCGCGTCGAAATAAATGACGCGGAACTATGCCGCTGATACCTCTAAATGTCAAGACTTAAACCCATTTCATCCCGTGGTACAGAAGGGCTGTGCTAAACTCGCCGCTCAGCAGACAGCGACGCTCGCGAGTATGCAGGTAATTACCGAGATTCCGGGCCGCTGCCGAGTTCCATGAGCCATTCCAGACACCAGGGCCCGAATGTCATCCCAAGCTGAAGATACGCCACAGAAAAAAGAACCACCGAAAGCGCCGGGCCTGCTCCGCTCGTCGGGATTGGTGGGCATGATGACGATGCTGTCCCGTGTGCTGGGGCTGGTGCGGGATATGGTTATTGCCCGCTATTTCGGTGCCGGGGCGGGTGCGGACGCCTTCTTTGTTGCCTTCAAGATCCCCAATTTCCTGCGCCGGCTGTTCGCGGAAGGTGCGTTTGCCCAGGCATTTGTGCCGGTGCTGTCGTCCTACCGTGAAAAGCAGGATATTACCGAGGTCCGGCAGCTGGTCAATGCGGTTGCCGGCTCCCTGGGGCTGGTGCTGCTCGGGGTGACTATTGTTGCAATGCTGGGTGCGCCTTTGTTGACGGCGGTGTTTGCACCGGGTTTCCTGGATGACGACTACAAGTTTGGTCTGGCCAGTGACATGCTGCGGATCACCTTTCCTTATCTGCTGCTGATTTCGCTCACCGCATTCGCTGGCGGCATTCTCAATAGCTATGACCGGTTTGCGATACCGGCCTTTACGCCGGTGTTGCTGAACCTGGCGATGATCGGCGCCGCGATTTTCCTCTCGCCGCTGATGCAAACGCCGGTGATGGCCCTGGCCTGGGGGGTGTTTATTGCCGGGGCGCTGCAACTGTTTTTCCAGTTGCCGTTCCTGATGCGTCTGGGCTTGCTGCCAAGGCCCCGGGTGGATTACCGGCACGAAGGTGTAAACCGGATCCTGAGGCTGATGGCGCCGGCGTTGTTCGGTGTTTCGGTCAGTCAGATCAATCTGCTGCTGGATACGGTGCTGGCCTCGTTCCTGCAGACCGGCAGCGTGTCCTGGCTGTATTATTCCGACCGACTATCCGAGTTGCCCCTGGGGGTATTCGGTATCGCCATTGCAACCGTGATTCTGCCCAGCCTGTCCCGTAAACACGCGGCTGCATCGGCAGACCAGTTTGCGGCCACGCTGGATTGGGCTGTGCGCGCGGTTCTGCTGATTGGCGTGCCAGCCGCGCTGGCTCTGGCCCTGCTCGCGGAGCCTCTGATTGCCACCCTGTTCCATTATGGCGAGGTGACGGACCGCGATGTCACCATGTCAGCGATGAGTCTGCGGGCCTATTCCGCCGGGTTATTGGTCTTTATGCTGATCAAGGTGCTGGCCCCCGGTTTCTTCGCCCGGCAGGATACCAAGACGCCGGTCAAGATTGGCGTGATTGCCATGGTCGCGAACATGGTGTTCAACCTGGTGTTGGTCTTTCCGCTCGCTCACGCGGGTCTGGCTTTGGCCACCTCGTTGTCTGCCTGGCTGAATGGTTTTCTGTTGTGGCGAGGGTTGCGAAAGGAGGGCGCCTGGAAAAGTCAGCCGGGTTGGCCTCGATTCCTGGCTCAGCTTGCGTTCGCCAATGCCGCGCTGGCGGGGGTTATCCTCTATTTGCAGGCGCCGGTGGATGACTGGCTGGCGGCGGGCGGCCTGCAGAGAGCGGCGGATATGGGAGTTCTGGTGGCTGCCGGAGTGGCGGTTTACTTTGTCGCGCTGGCGGTTACCGGCGTCCGGGTAAGACATTTCCGCCACAGGTAGGTTATAATCGCGCGTTTTCTCACCAGCGGATTGCTGCCGGTAATCTGCTGAACGCACAGCTGGCAATTGAAGGTTCGCATTACATGCGTCTGATCCGGGGCCTGACCAACCTGAAAATTCTGTCTCAGCAGGAGCAATCGCCTCTGGCCGATGGTTGTGTCGCAACCATTGGTAACTTTGACGGTGTTCACCTGGGCCACAAGACCATTCTTGACCAGGTCAAGGAAAAGGCGCGGTCCTTCGGGCTGCCATCGGTGGTAATGATCTTTGAGCCGCAGCCCCGTGAATTTTTCCAGGGCAGCGAAGCGCCGCCCCGACTGATGGCGTTTCGCCAGAAACTCGAAGCCCTGTTGGCTGAACGCATCGATATCGTGTTGTGCCTGCGCTTTGACGAGACGTTCCGGAGTTACTCCAGCATGGGGTTTATCGAGGACGTTCTCATCGAGGGACTGGCGGTACGACATCTGGTGGTTGGCGATGATTTCCGTTTCGGTTGTGACCGCGCCGGGGACTTTGCCCTGCTGGAGCAGGTTGGGGCGAAGCGTGGCTTCAGCGTTGAAAATACCAAAACGGTGACCGTTGGCGGTGAGCGAGTGAGCAGCACCCGGGTCAGAAACGTGTTAAATGTGGATGGTCTGGAGGAAGCCGAGAAACTGCTTGGGCACCCATACCGGATCCGGGGGCGGGTTGTTTATGGTCGTCAACTGGGCCGTGAACTGGGTGCGCCGACGGCCAACGTCCTGCTGCGAAAAATGCCTGCACTACAGGGCGTGTATGTTGTCAGTGCCACCCTGGAAGACGGATCTGTCCACGATGGCGTAGCCAACATCGGGCTCAGGCCGACCGTGGACGGCAAGCAGCCCTCGCTGGAAGTGCACCTGTTTGACTTTGCTGGCACACTTTATGGGCAGCATATTGATGTCGTGTTTCGCCACGGTTTGCGGGAAGAGATCAAATTCTCCTCCGTGGATGAGCTGAAAGCGCAAATCGCCCGTGACTTTGCCGACGCCCGGGCGTGGATTACCGACAATGGCTCTGCCGCTGATGACCGCTAAGGTCGATCGGTGTGATCTGCCCCCTGTTTATTGATGACAACTGACCGAAAGAGTACGCACACAGACCATGAGCGACTACAAGCACACTCTGAATCTGCCTGAAACCGCCTTTCCCATGCGCGGTAACCTGGCCAAGCGCGAGCCGGATATGCTCAAGCGTTGGCAGGATCTTGATGTTTACGGCAACCTGCGCAAGCAGCGTGAAGGTCGGGACAAATTCATTCTTCACGATGGCCCTCCCTACGCCAACGGCAGTATTCACATTGGTCATGCGGTGAACAAGATTCTCAAGGACATGATCGTCAAGTCCCGCAGCTTCATGGGCTATGATGCGCCCTATGTGCCGGGCTGGGACTGTCACGGTCTGCCTATCGAGCACAAGGTGGAGCAGGAGATTGGCAAGGCCGGTGTCAAGGTGGACTACAAAACGTTCCGCCAGGCCTGTCGTGACTACGCCACCAAGCAGATTGCCGGACAGAAGGCCGACTTTATTCGCCTGGGTGTGATGGGAGAGTGGGACAAACCCTACCTGACCATGGACCCGAAGGTTGAGGCCGGTATTGTTCGCGCCCTGGGTAAGATCGTTGCCAAAGGCCATCTGGTTCGCGGTTACAAGCCGGTTTACTGGAGTGTGGTGGGGCAGTCCGCTCTGGCGGAAGCCGAAGTGGAATACCAGGACAAGACCTCCACTCAGATCGATGTGCGTTTCACGGCGGTGGATCAGGCCAAAGCGCTGTCGCTGTTTGGCACTGATCAGGGCGAAGGGGACGTGTCCGTGGTGATCTGGACCACCACCCCCTGGACCATCCCCGCCAACCAGGCGGTGTCACTAAGTGCCGACCTGGACTACGCCCTGGTTCAGGTTGATACCGGGCAGGGCCCTGAGCGAATCATTGTCGCTGCTGACATGGTGGAAGGCATCATGGCGCGCTGGTCTGTGGAGTCCTTTGAAGTACTGGCGACCTGTTCAGGCTCAGCCCTTGAACACCTCGCGCTTCATCACCCGGTTTACGACAAGCAGGTTCCGGTGGTTCTTGGCGACCATGTGTCCACTGACGCAGGTACCGGTGCGGTCCATACCGCCCCCGATCACGGTATGGAAGACTTTGAAGTGGGTAAGGCCTACGGCATCGATACCATCAATCTGGTGCAGGCGGACGGTACCTACACCGGCGCCGCAGGCGAGTTCGCCGGTGTGCACGTCTACAAGGCGGATCAGCCGGTGTGTGCCGCGCTGGAGCGGGAAGGCAAACTGGTGTTCTCTGAAAAATTCCGCCACAGCTATCCCCATTGCTGGCGCACCAAGACGCCGCTGATCTACCGCGCCACACCGCAGTGGTTCATCAGCATGGAGAAAGAGAATCTGCGTGCCGATGCCCTGGAAGCCATCAAGGGTATCCGCTGGGTTCCGGCCTGGGGCCGGAATCGTATCGAGGCCATGTTCCAGCAGTCCCCGGACTGGTGTATCTCCCGTCAGCGTACCTGGGGGGTGCCGATCACCCTGTTTATCCACAAGGAAACCCAGGAGCTGCATCCGGATACCCAGAACCTGATTGAAGCCGTAGCGAAAGAGATCGAAACCGGTGGTATCGATGCCTGGTACGAGATCGACACCAGCGCCCTGCTGGGCGATGACGCCGACCAGTACGAGAAGGTCACGGACACCCTGGATGTCTGGTTCGACTCCGGTGTGACCCACGATTCGGTGCTGCGCCCGCGCACCGAGCTGGGCCAGTTCCCGGCCGACATGTACCTGGAAGGCTCCGATCAGCACCGTGGCTGGTTCCAGTCGTCCCTGAAAACCTCCATTGCGATGAATGGTGTTGCGCCCTACAAGCAGGTGCTGACCCACGGTTTCACGGTGGATGGCAAGGGCCACAAAATGTCCAAGTCCATGGGCAACGTGATCGCGCCCCAGGAAGTGATGAATGAGTTGGGTGCGGACATTCTGCGCCTGTGGGTGGCGGCCACGGATTACAGTGGCGAGATGACGGTGTCCAAGGACATCCTGCGCCAGACGGCGGACGGTTACCGCCGCATCCGTAACACCGCGCGCTTCCTGCTCAGCAACCTCACCGGGTTTGAGCCGGACCAGCATACGGTAGCGCCTGAGGACATGCTCGCCCTGGATCGCTGGATGGTAGATCGTGCCCTGCAGTTGCAGAAAGAGCTCGACGAGGATTACCAGAACTACGCCTTCCTGCGCATTTACCAGAAGGTGTACAACTTCTGCGAGGCGACGCTGGGTGGGTTTTACCTGGATATCATCAAGGACCGCCAGTACACCACCCAGGCTGATAGCCGGGAGCGTCGTTCCTGTCAGACCGCTCTGTATCACGTGGCCGAAGCCCTGGTGCGCTGGATTGCGCCCATCCTGAGCTTCACCGCTGACGAGATCTGGCAGACCCTGCCGGGCAAGCGTGGCGACACCGTGTTCTACGAGACCTGGTACGAGGGCCTGACGGCACTGCCGGAGAGTGCCGAGTTGGGGCGTGACTACTGGCGTGAAATCTACAGCGTCAAGGAAGCGGTGAACAAGTGCCTGGAAGAAGCGCGCGGTCGAGGTGAAATCAAAGGCTCCCTGAGTGCGGAAGTCACCCTGTACTGCGAAGGCGACCTGGCGGCGGATCTCAAGCATCTGGGTGAAGAGCTGCGCTTTGTGCTGATTACCTCGGAAGCCACCGTTAAGCCAGTGTCCGAAGCGGAGGATGCCGAGCCCACCACTCATGAAGGACTGCTGGTGAAGGTGTTGCCTGCTTCCCATGCCAAGTGTGAACGCTGCTGGCATCACCGGGAAGATGTTGGCCAGCACGCGACCTACACGGACCTCTGCGGCCGTTGCGTCACCAACGTGGAAGGGGCGGGTGAAGCCCGTTCGTTTGCCTGATGGATGCGGTTATGAGCGATGAACGCCCCGGCGCCAAACTGAAGTGGCTGTGGTTGGCCGTTCTGGTGATTGCGCTGGACCTGGGGACCAAGGCCATGGCGACAGCCATGCTGACCTACGGCAACCCGGTGCCCGTAATCCCGAGCTTCAACCTGACGTTGTTGCACAATACCGGCGCCGCCTTCAGCTTTCTGGCGGGGGCCGATGGCTGGCAGCGCTGGTTCTTTGTGGTGCTGGCCATCGGTGTCAGCGTGGCGCTGGTGGTCTGGCTCAAGTCGCTCAAGCGGCATGAGACCTGGACTGCTATTGCGATCGCGCTGATCCTCGGTGGTGCGCTGGGCAACGTCTATGACCGCGTGGTGCACGGTTATGTGGTGGACTTCCTGCATTTCTACTGGCAGAACTGGCATTTCCCCGCTTTCAACCTGGCTGATACCGCGATCACCATTGGTGCCGGTATGATGATTATCGATATGTTCCGCAAGCCCTCCGAAGAGGCCGCGGACGGGAGTGACAAACACTGATGAAAGAACTGCCTGTAGACAAGGGAACCCGCGTTAAGCTGCATTTCGCCCTGAAATTTCAGGACGGTGAAGTGGTGGACTCCACCTTCGAGAAAGAGCCCGCCACCCTGGAGATTGGTGACGAGAACCTGCCCGAGAATTTTGAAGCCTATTTGCTGGGCATGACCGCCGGTGAAAGCAAAACCGTGCAGGTACCGCCGGAAAAAGCCTTCGGGCAGCATAACCCAAGTAACGTGCAGACGTTCAAACGCCACGAGTTCAGCGCTGACATGGTGCTCGAGCCGGGCGTGATGATCTCCTTCGCCGATGCGCGCCAGCAGGAGCTGCCGGGCGTGGTCAGCCGAGTGGAGGGTGATGAGGTGGAGGTGGACTTCAACCATCCCCTGGCAGGGCGTACACTGACCTTCGAAGTGGAAATCATTGATGTGGAGCCGGTCGGACCGGCCCACTAACCAGAGCAGCAGGCGCAGATATGCAGATCCGACTCGCGAACCCCCGTGGCTTTTGTGCCGGTGTTGACCGTGCCATCGAAATCGTTAATCGGGCCCTGGATGTGTTCGGGGCGCCCATATACGTGCGTCATGAGGTCGTTCACAACAAGTTCGTAGTCGACAACCTGCGGGATCGAGGCGCGATCTTCGTGGACGAACTGCATGAAGTGCCGGACGATACCCTGGTCATCTTCAGCGCCCATGGCGTCTCTCAGGCGGTGCAGAATGAAGCCGCCAGTCGTGGCCTGAAAGTGTTTGATGCCACCTGCCCGCTGGTCACCAAGGTGCACATGGAAGTCATGCGCTACAGCCGCGAAGGCCGTGAGTGCATCCTGATCGGTCACCATGGCCATCCGGAAGTGGAAGGCACCATGGGGCAGTATGATCACGGCAACGGCGGCGACATCTACCTGGTTGAAGACGAGGAGGATGTTGCAAAGCTGGAAGTGAAGGACGCCTCCAGGCTGTCCTACGTCACCCAGACCACGCTGTCGATGGATGACACCGCCCGTGTCATCGATGCCCTGCGGGCCAGATTCCCGGAGATCCAGGGGCCGCGCAAAGACGACATTTGCTACGCCACCCAGAACCGCCAGGACGCCGTCAAGCAGCTCGCGGGCGACTGCGACCTGATGCTGGTGGTCGGCTCCCCCAACAGCTCCAACTCCAACCGGCTGCGGGAACTCGCCGAGCGCATGGGTACCCCCGCCTATCTGATCGACGAAGCCAACCAGATTGACCCGCAATGGCTCGATGGCAAGCAATCTGTCGGCGTCACCGCTGGTGCCTCCGCCCCGGAAGTGCTGGTGAACGATGTGATATCCCGACTCCGCGAACTTGGCGGCGACCTGCCTGAGGAGATTGCAGGCAGGGAGGAGAACATTGTGTTTTCCATGCCGAAAGAGTTGCGGATTGATGCTGTGGACGTAACCTCTATTTCCGGGTAAGTGAAGCACTTCTCAAAATAGGGTTGTTGCTGACCTTTTATCGCCAAAAGAGCACCGCTAGTCGTGTCAGCTCTGGCATCAAAGATGTCATGTTATTAATCTCTGGGTATGTGGTTGCCCAAGGGATGCAGTATATCCATGACAGACAAAGCTCACGGTTTCACACTTCTGGAATTGCTCGTCACGATAATTATCCTCGGAATCGTGGCGAGTTTTGCTGTGCCATCCTTCCGTCAAATGATTCTGAATAACCAACTGGTCTCCCAGACCAATGAAGTGTCCGGCTTGGTAGCGTTCGCCCGCAGCGAAGCCTCCAAAATGCAGGATGGTGTTGTCACCGTGTGCAGCTCTGCGGATGGCGCATCATGCAGCGGTGCTAATACATGGGAGCAGGGATGGATCGTATTCAGTGATATTGATGCAGACCGGGTTGTGGATTCCGGTACCGATGAGTTGCATCGGGTGGCGAGTGCCCTGGGCGGTGGAAACAGTCTGCGGGTTTCAGGACTAAGCAGCAGTGATGGATCGTTTATCCAGTTTTCCCCGAACGGTTTCCCGTTGCCTGAAAGTCTCGGGGCCTCTCCGGCCGGCACCCTGACTGTTTGTGACTCCCGTGGTGCGTCTGAAGCCAGGGCAGTCGTAGTGGGCGTAGCGGGGCAGGTCAGGATAGCCAGAGACAACGATAATGATGGAATTGTCGAGGGTCACGACGGTAATGGTGTGACATGTCCCTGATAAATAGCAGAGCAGGCAGAACGGTGATGTCGAAAAATGTTGAGCATCCGGTGAAACGGCAATCCGGCTTCACCCTGATTGAGATTCTGGTGACCATGTTCATTCTGGCGATCGGGTTGCTGGGGCTGGCAGGGTTGACGGTCGATGGTATGAGAAATAACCAGGGCGCGTATCTGCGAACCCAGGCGAGTATTCTGGCCTATGACATGGCGGACAGGATACGGGCTAACCGCCAGCACGCAGAGGATGGCGGTTCCTACAAGGATTTTTCAACGGTTGATGCTTCCACCAACCTCCCGGGATGCGCTACCGAGGACACAGGCTGTTCGCCGACCCAGCAGGCAACGCTGGATCTTGTTCAATGGACGCGCCTGATTCAGGGGGTCGGCAGCGGCGTTACCCTGTTGCCGGCCGGCGAGGGCACGATTGCTTATGACGACGCCAACGGGATATTTACGGTTACCGTACAGTGGGAAGAAGTCGCGAAGGATGGCGAGTCCGAGGGTGATGTGCGCGAGGATTCGTTTGCAGTGAGGTTCGCACTATGAACAGAGGTCAGTTGCCACGGGTGAAGATGATAAATAATCAGTATCCGGTGGGCCGGAGCCAGGCGGGGCTCTCACTTGTCGAACTGATGGTTGCGCTGGCGCTGAGTACAACGCTGATCCTCGGGATCTTCACGGTGTATTTTGATTCCAGCCAAACCTCACGGGTGAGTAGCGCGTTGGCCCGAATCCAGGAATCCGGCCGGATTGCGATTGATATCATGGCGCGGGACATGCGCATGGTGGGTTACCAGGGCTGTGCCGATCCGAACAATATCACCATGAACATCATTGCGGAAAATCCGCCCACCGGTGACTTCTTCTCCACCACACTGCGTGGTTGGGAGGTGGAAAACAGTAACTGGGCGAGCGGCACAGAATTTGATGACACCACGATTGAGGCTGACGCAATCGTAGGCAGTGATGTCATTGCTATCCAGCGTGGCGAGACCGTTAATGTTCAACTGACCGGCAACATGGATAATACCAACGCAAATATCCAGGTAGGCGGGCCGGAAGTCAGTACGTTTGACCAGAACGATATTGTGCTCCTGTCGGACTGTGAAAACGCCGATCTTTTCCGTATCTCCAGTAACCCCGACAGCGAGACTTGGGCTCACGCTAAGGGTGTGAACACCGACAATCGGCTGGGGCAGGCCTATAGCGATTCCGCCAGCGTTATGCGGTTCTCCTCGACAGTCTACTACGTAGCGGACACGGGCCGGACCGATTCCCGGGGTAACCCGATTCGGGCGCTCTATCGGGGCACTAACAATCTGATAAACGACTCTTCACCGGATTTCCAGGTGGAGGAGTTGGTGGAAGGCGTGGAAAGCCTTCAGATCGAATACGGGGAGCAGATCGGAACCAACAGTTTCCGTTATCGCCCAGCGGATGACGTTGGTCAAATGACCAGAGTCGTCGCCCTCCGCATGGGCCTGTTGATCAGTGACGCGGAGCCGGTTCGGGATACCGTGGACACCGGGACCTACGCCTTGCCCTCCGAGACCATCACCTCTACCAGCGGCGGTGGGACCGTCACTCATCCGGAAGATCAGCGTTTAAGGCGGGTCTTCTCCAATACCGTGGCGCTTCGTAACCGCGACTGACCCGAGACGTTTTGGATAAGGGATTGAATTGATATGACACATTCGATTGATAGCCAGCGGGGAGCGGTGCTGATTGTCAGCCTGGTGATTCTGCTGGTGCTGACGCTGATTGGTGTGGCGGGTATGAACTCCTCGGTCATGCAGGAGCGCATGGCGTCAAACGCCCAGAATAGCAATCGCGCGTTCCAGGGGGCGGAAAGCAGTGCAACAGCACTGACCGAGATATTGATGACAGGCAACCTTAATCTGCTTCAAGAAGCGATGGAGGCGGCCGATGATCTGAGCAGCACCGGCAGCGTTACGCTGGACGCGGCCAACGGCGTTCAGACTGAATACCAGGCGCGTTATCTCGGTGAGGTCATTATCAGCAGCGGCAGCTCCATGGACGCAGATGAGAGTACAACGCTGCTCAAGGGGTATCGCTATGAGTTGCGGGGAAGTGCGGAAATGGATAATACCGGCGCCGCCAGCACTGTTTATAAAGGCATTGAATACTACTGAGCGGCAGTGTCACTGCTGTGGGAGGAAGTAAATGAAACCTGTAATCATGTTGTGCGGAACCCTGATGGCGCTGTACGCCCATGCGGCACTCGCACAGGATATTCTGAACGAACCGAGGGAGCCCGCTCCAATAGAGTTGGTCGAGCGGGCTATTGAATCAGGCTGGGTGGAGTTGACGGTCTCCGGCTCAGATGTGCTGGCGGTTGATTTTCGCCCCTGTCACAGCTGCGAGATGGTTCGCCACCTGCCGTCAAGGGACATCGAGCTCTATGTCGGCAGGCAGGTTATTACGGCTGACATGGCAGGCACCCTTCCGGATGGCCCGGGCACCGTCTTTGTAAACTCCGATTCCAATATGGTGACCAAGGTCAGACTCAGCAACATAAAAAGAGGGGAAGACCAATGAAACTGAAATTTGGCGTTCCAGTCTTCGCTGCATTCTTCTCCATGGCGTTGCATTCCGGGGTGACCTTCGCCGATGACACGGAGATCTTTTTCAATCGGTCCGAGACTTCCATCCGGCCCAACCTGATGTTTGTCCTGGATAATTCGGGCAGCATGGATGCCACTGTGCGAACAGTGTCCACCTACGATCCGGATGTTGATTACAGCGGCGAGGCTTCGGATGACTATTTCTACTACTATGATTATCGGGCAGGTTTTGTTCCCTTGCTCTGGGAGGCCAACCGCTGTGCTGATCTGGAGAGCCGGCTGGCGTCTTCTGGCCGCGTGCTGGATTACCGCATAGCGACATGGCGTGGTCGATATGCTGGCAGCACTTCCGAACGGTGGCGGAACCTGTCGACTGATTGGAGACTGCGGCAATCGGATAATGTTCTGGAGTGCTATTCCGATCGCGGCACCCATGGCGCTACGGAGGGCAGTGGTCAGACCTACGCCAACGATAAGAACCAGTGGACTAACAACGAGAGACATGAGATTGACTGGTCGGATATTAACCGACAGCACCTGTATTCCGCCAACTATCTGAACTGGTATTACAACCATCGGGAGGAGACCGAGCAGACTCGCCTGGAAATCGTAAAGAGCGTTGCCAAGAATCTGATTGACAGCCTTACCGGGGTGAATGTCGGACTGATGGCCTTTAATCCGGACGACAATTACCCGACTCAGGGTGGCCGCGTCTATGTACCGGTGGGCAAGGTGGAAGACGTCCGTGACGATTTCAAGGCAGCCGTGGATGGTCTTGGCTACGACACCAACACGCCTTTGTCCGAGACTTTGTTTGGCTCGATGCGCTACTTCGCAGGCGAGGAGCCGTACCTGGATGACAACCCTGTTGCCGGCACCGTCTCCGACGGAAAATACATTAGCCCCGTGGAGTATGAGTGCCAGTCCAATAACGTAATATTCCTGACCGATGGCGAGCCGACCTACGACGGGGACCCGACCAACGACGGTTACCATGAGCAGGAGATGGAAAGTCGAGCCGCCATGGAGTCCCGTGTTGGGAATTGCTCAGGAAACTGCATGGATGAAGTCGCGGACTATATGAACAACAGCGACATCACCTCCGGCGATGATATGGATGTCAACGTATCGACCTACACGGTCGGATTCGATCTGGACCTGGATCTTTTGGATGATGCGGCCCGTAAAGGCGGTGGAGATTTTTTCCTGGTCAATGACGCCGAATCCCTGGAAACAGCCTTTACCGATGTGGTGAGTTCAGTGCTGGCGGTCAGCACAACTTATGTGGCGCCGGGCGTCGCGGTAAATACCTTTAACCGTCTGAATCACCTTGATTCCCTGTATTTCTCTGTATTCCAGCCGGAGCTCTCCCAGAGCTGGGATGGTAACCTGAAGCGCTATCGTCTTGGCAGTGACGGTGTCATTTATGATGTCAACGGTGATCCCGCGACAGACCCGGATACAGGCTTCTTCCGGAACGGTTCCCGTAGCTGGTGGAGTGGTGAGGACGATGGTCCGGATGTCTCCAAAGGGGGGGCGGCGTCTGTTCACCCCGCAACCAACAGCTTGCGTGACGTGTACACCTATCTGTCTGCGACAGGCAACACAGATCTGACAGTATCAGCCAACAGTGTCGAAGCATCGAATACGAACCTCACCAAGGCTTTGTTGGGGGACGAGAGTATGTCCGATGACGTTCGCGACCAGATTATTAACTGGGCGCGAGGCGCTGATGTGTTCGATGAGGATCGGGATGGGCAGACGGCAGACAGTCGAGAGTACATTGCGGACCCGCTGCATTCAGTGCCTCACCTGGTCATCTACGGCGGCTCCTCTGAATCGCCGGATACTACGATCTTCTTCGGGGACAACCAGGGTTATATCCATGCAATTAATGGGGATTCCGGAGATACCTATTTCTCCTTCATTCCAGAAGAGCTTCTGGATAATCAACGTGACCTGATGGATGACAACACGATTGAATCTGGCAAGATCTATGGTATGGACAGCTCTGTTATCAGTTGGCAGCACGATGATAACCGTGATGGTCAGATTGATGGTACAGATGGAGACCACGTTTATATCTACGCGGGAATGCGCCGTGGAGGGCGGAATTACTATGCCCTGGATGTGACTAACAGGGATGTCCCGAAAATGCTCTGGACCATCGAAGGCGGCACCGGAGACTTCGCGGAACTCGGGCAATCGTGGTCAGTGCCGGTAAAAACCAAGATTCGGATTGGCAAAACTCTGGAGGATGTGTTGATCTTCGCGGGTGGCTATGACACCCAGCAGGATACGGTCACCGAGCGAACCGAGGATTCGGTTGGTCGGGCGCTCTATATCGTGGATGCGGAGACCGGGGCGCGGCTGTGGTGGGCCGGCCCCACGGATAGCGGTGCCAATCTGGAGTTGGCAGAACTGAAATACTCGATCCCATCCGCCGTGAAGGCCATTGATGTCACCGGTGATGGTGGTACTGACCAGATTTATGTCGGTGATATGGGCGGGCAGGTATGGCGCTTCGATATCATGGATGGCGAGAAAGCCAGCGACATTGCGACCGGCGGTGTGATCGCCGATCTGGCAGGCGCTGATTCCGCGAGCAATCGTCGGTTCTACCACGCTCCGGACCTGTTTGGTGAGAAAATCGGCGGTGTCCGTCACCTGGGGCTTGTGATCGGTTCGGGGTGGCAGGCACACCCGCTGGATAATGTTGTCGAGGACAGAATCTACAAGCTGCAAATCGTTGATGTTGTGGATCCCCCCGCCCATCCTCCTGAGCCGCCCGAGACAGTGGGCGAAATAGACTATTCGCTTGCCAAAGTAACCGAAGCGGACCTGTTTGACACCACCGACAACCTGATCGGTCAGGGGGATGAAACAGAGCAGGCGCAGGCGCAAACCGAGCTGGCTGCCGCTGATGGCTGGTATATCCGGATGGTCAGGGCAGGTGAGAAAGTTCTCTCAACCAGCCAGACGGTCAATGGAGAGCTGTTCTTTACAACGTTCGAACCAAAGCCCAACGCCAATCCGTGTGTTCCGTCATCGGGTACGTCACGCCTGTATCACATATACGTCGCGGACGGCCAGCCAGTGGTGAATTACGATGGCCTGGGCTCCGATACGGAACTGACCGTGCCGGACCGTGAAGTGACTCTCAATACGCTTGGGCTCCCGCCAGATCCCCAGAGGATGCGGGTCGATGGCAAGGATGTAGTTTGTGTCGGTGCGGAGTGCTTCCCGGTAGATAGTCTGACCGGTGTTGTAGAAACCTATTGGTACGAGGACTAACTGTTGAAACCGATTATATCGACATCCAGAGGGGTTACCCTGATTGAGTTGATGATCGTGGTGGCGATCATCGGAATCATCGCGGCGATCGCCTACCCCAGCTACCAGGAATACACGGAGCGAACCCGCCGTGTCGATGCTCAGGGTGCGCTAATGGGGTTGGCGAGCGCTATGGAGCGGCATTATTCAGTGAACAACTCATATGAGGGGGCTGCAGCCGGCGGTAGCGACACCGGCTCTCCCGCGATCTATGCCACCGAAGCACCGCTGGATGGTAGTACCAAGTTCTATGATCTGACGATACAGAGTGCAGATGCTAACTCGTTCACGGTCAGAGCTACTCCCAAGGGAGGCCAGGCCGGAGACGGAATGCTGGAGCTGGATTCAACCGGCGCGCGCCGCTGGGACAGAAACAATGTCAGTGGATTTGAGGCCGGTGAAAATACCTGGGACAAATAAGCTAACGGGGCCGCCAGCTATGGCGGCCCTTCCTAACAGGTGATGGTGGCTCCCCAGCTCAGGCGAATCTTATTGTCACCGTCTTCGTCGTACTGAACTCTGAATCTCCCGCCCTTGTTGAGCGCCATATAGACCATTGTGGCTGTGGTCCGGCGGCCCGGGCATAACACCAGGCTGCCGGTCGCGCCGTGAATCATCCCCTCGCTGTTGAACTGGAAGTAACCGCGTCCACCCGTTCTTGACCGGATGTCGAATGATCCCGAGCCAGCAGTGAGCTGTCGGAGTATGCTGTTGTCATCGGGTTGCTTGTCGTTATTATGGTCGATGAATACGGAGATCGGCCGCTGCCAGTCATCGGTACATTGATTATCCGCTGAGAGAGGGCACACGGTCACCAGTTGTCTGTGGCTCGCTGCAGCCCAACGCGCGTAGGCAAAGAGGGAATGATAGTTCTCAAGGCTGGCGCGCAACCTTCCCCTGTCAGCCCACGCGTTCCAGCTGTAATTGGCGAAGCCAAGCAGCACTGAAAGTATGGTGATCGTTACAAGCAGTTCCAGCAGGGTAAACCCCGCCGAAGTGGTGGCAGTACGCATAGAAACATTCCCTGTTATCGTGCATTGTCGAGGGCTCTTGCATCCTGCATGAGCCCGGAGATCAGTTTAAGGAAGACTGCTCTGAGTTATGTGATCTGTATCTGGTCTCTGTGCTTTGGTTTCACTCCATCCCCAACTTCTTCAACCGATACCGCAACGCCCTGAAACTGATCCCCAGCCGCTTGGCCGCCGCAGTCTTATTCCAGCGGGTCGCCTCCAGCGCCTTCTCGATCGCCTGGCGTTCAATGGTTTCGAGGTAACCTTCCAGGTCTATCTCACCATCGGGCACATCAGCCTGCTCGGCATTACGGGTGATTTCTCTTGTTGCCGCGCCACCCAATCCTGGCGGCGTGGGGGCGTTGCCCAAATGGAGATCGGAGGCGCCGATCCGGTCGTTGTCGCACAGGGTGAATGCCCGTTCCAGGATGTTCTCAAGTTCGCGGACGTTCCCGGGAAAGTCATAATCCTTGAGGCGTTCGATGGCATCGGATGTCAGGGTTGCGGGCTCGCACTCATATTCCCGGGCAATGCGTTCCAGGATGTGGTTGGCGAGCAACGCAATGTCATCGGGGCGTTCCCGCAAGGGGGGGACGGCAAGCTCAATGACATTGATCCGGTAGAACAGATCCTGGCGGAACGTACCTTCCTGCACCAGTTCCGGCAGGTTTTTGTGGGTAGCGCTTAGCACGCGGATGTCCACGGGGATTTCCCTGGTGTCTCCCACTGGCCGTACGGCCTTTTCCTGGATGGCCCTGAGCAGTTTTACCTGCATGGCGATGGGCAGGTCTGCGACTTCGTCGAGGAACAGGGTGCCGCCATCGGCTGTGCGGAACAGGCCGTCCTTGTTATCCACCGCACCGGTGAAACTTCCTTTTTTGTGGCCGAAGAACTCGCTTTCCATTAACTCGGAAGGAATGGCGCCACAGTTAACGGCGATGAAAGGGCCTTCCCTTCTGGGGCCCTGCAAATGAATCATCCGTGCAACCAGTTCCTTGCCGCTGCCGGATTCGCCGCTGATAAACACCGGCGCCTGGCTTCTCGCCAGTTTGCGGACCTGAGTGCGCAGCCGTTTGATTTCTGCTGACTTGCCCAGAAGCAGGCCGGGTTCATCCGGCGCAGCGTCGTCGGACTCCGGTTTCGGTTCGGAGAGTTTGAGCGCGCTGTTGACCAGTTCCCGCAGGCGCGGCAGTTCCACAGGCTTGGAAACAAAATCGAAGGCGCCGGCTTTCAGGGATTCAATCGCCGTGTCCATATTGCCGTAGGCGGTAATGACGGCTACCGGGGTGCAGGGCGTATGTTGTTGAATCCAGTGCACCAGGTCGATGCCATTGCCGTCCGGCAGGTTCATGTCGGTCAGGCAGAGGTGAGGTCGATGCTCTTCCAGGAGCTGCCTGGCGCTGGTGATATCCGGCGCGGTCAGGGTTTTGATGCCCATGCGGGTCAGAGTAATTTCCAGAAGGTCCCGGATGTCCGGTTCGTCGTCTACGATCAGCGCAGTGTGAGTGGTCATTGTCAGGTATTGGTTCTCTATCGTTATACTTTGATCCGCTGGCGTTAAATCATTCGCCCCGGGTGAGCGAAGGTAATGCGAAAACAGCAGCCGGATTTATCGTCTTCCACCAGGGAAAGATGGGCCTGGTTAGCCTCGCACAGTTCCCGGGCCAGATAAAGTCCGAGGCCCGTGCCGCTTTTATCGGTTGTGAAGAATGGCTCAAAAACCGATGCCCGCTGATCCGGTGCGATACCGGCACCAATATCCCGAACGTCCAGGTAGGCCCGTTCACCATCTGCCGTGGGGCCGGCATGCAGTTCGATGTATCGCTTGCCGGTGCGCTGCTCACTATACCGCAATCCATTATCGCAGAGATTCACCAGCACCTGTTCGATCTGGCTCTTATCGAACCGGGCCGGTGGAATGCCTGAATCCAGAATCAGTTTGATCTCGGTGGGCGGTTGCCTTTCGTTGTTCTGTGTTTGCAGGTACTCATCCCTGAACTCGCGAAGCCATGCGGTTACATCAAAGAGCTCACTATTGGCCACTCGTCGCCGGGAAAGATCCAACACGTTTTCGATGATACCGTTTACCCGCCTGGAATGGCGCTGGATGATGTCGAGCATCTGTTGATCACCCTTGTCCAGATGGGGGGATTCTTCCATCAGCTGCGCCGCGTGGCTGATCGCCCCCAGCGGGTTGCGGATCTCATGGGCAATACCCGCGGTCAGCCGGCCCAGGGACGCCAGCTTCATTTGCTGCGCCTGCTGGGTGACTTTGCTCATGTCCTCAATAAACACGAGGATGTGATCACCACGTTCCTGGTCAAGCCGGGTAAAGTTTACCTGCAGCAGCGGTGACGTCGGTGATGCCTGGAAGGGCTCCGTCTTGCGAGAGGGATCCTTGAGCCAGGCCTCCAGGCCGAGGCCAAGTGGCTGGGGCAGATGGCGTCCCCGGTTGCCATTGTCGGATTTTTCGGTCTGGGCGCCGAACAACAGTTCCTCGGCTGCGGCGTTGGCCAGGCGGATCTGGCCGAACCGGTCAAGCACCAGTATACCGGTGCGCATGCGCTGGATGATCTGGCGGTTGATTTGTTCCAGTTCCGCTATGCTGCGGGCCCTGGAGGTGGCCAGGGCCTCGCTGCGTACCATGCGCCTGGAGATGTTCTGAAGGATGAAGGCAGCCGCAAAATAGAGAATCCCCAGGGAGCCCGCACGAACAATGTCATCTGCGGAATGGTCCAACACAAGCGTGGCCCAACTGGAAATACCCAGCGAGCAAATGGCCGCCAGGGCCGCGTAGAAGGTTCCCATGCGACTGGGCGTCAGGATGTTGCCCGCCGCTACCGACACAATCACTAGGTTCGCCAGGCCGCTGGTGATGCCTGTGCTGGTCAGCAGCAGGCCGTGCATGATCAGAATGTCCAGCAGAACCGAGAGCGTTATGTGCCGCTGGCTGGGCTGGAAGCCCGGCAACATGATGAGGGCAATGAAGCAGTTCAGGGCGAAGTAACTGACGACCCCGGCCTGATAGTAATCCTGCATGCGGAAGCGGGTATCGAAGTTCACTGGATCCACAAACAGCAAGGCGACCAGCATCAGGCTGATGACCACGCGGTAGTGATTGTAGATGCGGAACAGCTTGACCCGCTGCGTCACTGGGGGACTGTCTGGCCAGCTTTGTTCGGGGCTGGTTGCCGTTTTTACCATAATTGGTTGGGGTTCCCGGGAGAATTCCGTTGCCTTGAAGGGTTATAATAGCCTTTTCATGGCAATAAGTTACAGGAGCTGTCTCTATGTCCGTCTCACAGCAACCGTCCTCCGCTGGCACGGAACCCCGAAAACTGCGTGTGGTGATGGCGCAACTGGATTTCCTGGTGGGGGATATTCCGGGCAACACCCGGGCTGTGATCGAGGCAACAAAGAAGGCCCAGAAAGAACACCAGGCCGATATTGTGGTGTTTCCGGAGCTGTGCCTGACGGGCTACCCGCCAGAAGACCTGCTGCTGAGGCCCAGCCTGGAAGTGCGGGTGGGTGAGGCTCTGGATGCTCTCTGTCAGGCGAATCTCGAGCCTGCCATTGTGATCGGGGCGCCGATGCGCCAGGGCGGTCTGCTCTACAACTCGGCGGTCGTCATTGAAAGGGGGGATGTCTCGGGACGCTATTTCAAACGGTTCCCGCCGAATTACCAGGTCTTCGACGAGAAGCGGTATTTTGCCGAAGGACAGGAAACACTGGTCGTGCCTATCCATGGCATACAGGTGGGGATCACCGTCTGCGAGGATCTCTGGAGTGACGGGCCGGTGGAAGACGCCGCCGCTGCCGGAGCGCAGTTGATCCTGAACCTTAACGCGTCTCCCTATGATATTGACAAGCAGGTACGCCGCAAAGCGTTGCTGGAGCGCAAGTCCCGGGAAAACCGGGTGAGCATTGTATACGTGAACCTGGTCGGCGGGCAGGATGAACTGGTCTTCGATGGCGGCTCCATGGTGTTTGATCATTCCGGCCGGCTGGATGTGGAAGCGCCGCAGTTTGTAGAGGGCCTGTTCCCGGTGGATTTCCTGTGTGAACATCCGTGCCAGCCAGTCTCCCAACCCCTGCCTGAGGAGCCGTCGCTGGAGGCGAATGTGTACAACGCTCTCGTGCTTGGGGTGCGGGATTACGTCAACAAGAATGGCTTTAAATCCGTTGTCCTCGGGTTATCCGGTGGGATCGATTCCGCGGTGACGCTGGCGGTTGCGGCTGATGCCCTGGGGCCCGAGCGGGTCCGGGCGGTGATGATGCCGTTCCGCTACACCTCGGGAATGAGTCTCGAAGACGCCGAAGCGGAAGCGGTTGCCCTTGGAGTTCAGTATGACGTGTTCTCTATCGAGCCCATGTACGACGCGTTCATGGCGACTCTGGAGAAACCGTTTGAAGGCACAAGGCCGGATACCACCGAAGAGAACCTCCAGGCTCGGTTGAGGGGCGTGTTGCTGATGTCCCTGTCCAACAAGTTCGGGTCATTGGTGCTGACAACGGGTAACAAGAGCGAGATGGCCGTTGGCTATTCCACGCTCTACGGCGATATGGCGGGTGGTTTTGACGTGCTGAAGGATGTGCCCAAAACCCTGGTGTTCAGGCTTGCCAGGTACCGTAATACCGTGTCATCCGTCATCCCGGAACGCGTGATCACGCGCCCGCCGTCCGCGGAACTGGCGCCGGACCAGAAGGACGAGGATAGCCTGCCGGGCTACGATGTGCTGGATCAGATCCTGAATCTGTATGTGGAACGGGACTTCAGTGCGGACGCGATTGTCGCGGAGGGCTTTGACCGCACCGATGTGGAGCGGATCATCCGCCTGGTGGACATCAACGAATACAAGCGGCGTCAGGCGCCCATCGGGGTTCGCATTACCGAGCGGGGATTTGGCAAGGATCGTCGTTATCCGATCACCAACGGGTGGCGCAGCGGGAAATAGGGACGCAGGCCCTATTTCCCGGCCGGGATTACTCGTCTCCCATCAGGCCGAAGGTCACAACGCTTGAGAGAGAGCGGTCCTCTCGCTTCAGCAGGCTGGGTACAAATTCACCGTTGTCGTCAAACGCATTGCTGTCCGGGTAATTCTGCGAAAGCAGGGCGATGGCATCGTCGGCGGCCTTGTTCAGATCCATGAAGCGGAAGGTCTCTGCCAGGATAACCAGTGCCTCCTCAACGGACGGCGATGTGGAATAGTTTTCCACCACGTAGCGGGCGCGGTTGTTGGCGGCAATGTAGGCTTCCCGCTTGATGTAGTAACGGGCCGCATGGATTTCCAGTTCGGCCATGCGGTTGCGGATGGCGATCATGCGCTGACGTGCATCCGGTGCGTATTCGCTGTTCGGATAACGGTTCAGCAGATCAGAAAAATCACGGAACGCCTGGCGTTGCTCGCCCGGATCACGTGCGGCAACATCGATCGGGAAGTAGCGTGCGGCCAGGCCGATATCCAGGTTGTAGGAGGCCAGGCCCCGCATGTACATGGCATAGTCCGCGTGTTCGCTCTGCGGGTTCAGGCGCAGGAACCGGTCAGCTGCGGCTCGCGCACCCTCAAGATCCAGATTCTGGTAGCGTGCATAGATCAGGTCCATCTGGGCCTGCTCGGCATAGCGGCCGAATGGGTAGTAGGTTTCCAGAAAATCGAGATTCCGTTCTGCCTCGTTGAAATTGCCGGAGTTCATGGCCTGGCGGGCGTTCTCGTAATAGGTTTCTTCCGGCAGCACTTCTTCCTGTTTGTTGGAAGCACAGGCACTGATCAACAGCGCTGTGGTGGTCAGTAGCAATAATCGAACAACTGATCTCATGCCGGAATCCCGTATAATGACTGAAAGCGAATGATCGGCCATTGTAACGGGGAACCTTTGACTTGTGCAGTGGCTGGCCAATCTGATTGAAAATTTCTGACTGAAACGTAACACAACACCAATGGCCCCGGGGGCTTAATGTCTGCTGAAAACCGTATTACCGCTGCTTTTTCCGTTCCGCCGGAATTGAGTGACCGCCGCTTGGACCAGGCCGCGGCGGAGCTGATGCCGGAGCATTCCCGCTCGCGTCTTCAGGGCTGGATCAAAAGCGGCGCCTTGACCGTCAACGGAGAAAATCGCAAGCCACGGGACAAGGTGATGCTCGATGATCGCCTGGAGCTGGATGCCGAGCCGGAGGCGCAGGTGAGCTGGCAGGCGGAATCGATCACCCTCGATGTGGTCTACGAGGATGAGCATCTGCTGGTCATCAACAAACCGGCCGGGCTGGTGGTGCATCCTGCCGCGGGGCATGCAGACGGAACACTGGTCAATGCACTGCTTAATTACGCGCCGGAAGTGGAAAACCTGCCCCGGGCGGGCATCGTTCACCGTCTCGACAAGGATACCTCCGGCATCATGGTGGTGGCTCGCAGCCTGATTGCCCACACCTCCCTGGTGGGCCAGCTGCAGAGTCGCACCATGGGGCGTGAATACGAAGCCGTGGTGGTGGGCACCTTGACTGGCGGTGCCACCGTGGATGCGCCTATTGGTCGTCACCCCCGCGAGCGTAAGAAGATGGCCGTAGTGCCGACGGGCAAACCGGCGGTTACTCACTACCGGCTGGTGGAGCGATTTGCTGCCCACACCCATGTTCGCTGCAAACTGGAGAGTGGTCGTACCCACCAGATTCGTGTCCATATGGCCCATGTGAAGCATCCGTTGATCGGTGATCCGCTCTACGGCGGCCGGCTGCGATTGCCGAAAGGCACCACTGAAGAATTGCGGGAGGTGCTGGCGGCATTTCAGCGTCAGGCGCTGCATGCGCGCCAGTTGACCCTGGAGCATCCGGAAACCGGAGAGATTCTGACCTGGGAAGTGCCTTTGCCTGAGGATATGGAGCATCTGCTGGCCGCGCTGCGCCAGCACGTTAAGGATCTGGAGAGCGATGAATTCTGATATGCCTCTGATCAAGCCGGACTGGCCCGCGCCCGGGCGAGTCCGGGCGGTGTATTCCACGCGCCTCGGGGGAGTGAGTGAGGCGCCCTGGGATTCCTTCAATCTCGGTTCCCATGTGGGTGACGATCCTGCCCGGGTCCAGGAAAACCGACAGCGTCTGGCGACCATGGCGGGGATCGGGCCCGGTGACATTGGTTGGCTTGAGCAGGTTCACGGCACAGAGGTGGCTTCCCTGCCGGTTAACGGTGTTCCCCGGGCCGATGCCAGTTATACGCTTCAGGCTGGCCAGGCCTGTGTGATCATGACGGCGGATTGCCTGCCGGTATTGCTGTGCGATGAATCCGGCACACGGGTGGGTGCTGCCCACGCCGGTTGGCGCAGCCTGTGTGGTGGCGTGCTTGAAGCGCTGGTGGATGACATGGGCGGCAAGCCGACAGAATTGATGGCCTGGCTTGGCCCCGCCATCGGCCCGGAACACTTTGAGGTTGGCCCCGAAGTGCGGGAAGCTTTCCTGTGCCATGATCCGGCAGCGGCCAGCGCATTCTCGGAGGAAGGCGCACGGGCGGGGCACTTTATGGCGGACATCTATCTTCTGGCCCGGCAGCGTCTCGCTGAATGTGGGGTTCGTCAGGTCTACGGTGGAGATTTTTGCACCGTGTCAGAGCCACAACGCTTCTTTTCCTATCGTCGCGATGGACAGACCGGCCGCATGGCCAGCCTGATCTGGATAACCGATAATAGCTGACGCCCGTCAATTTTCTGACAGTTTCTGCCTGTCGCCGCTTGAAGTCCCCCCGGTTGCCCCTACATTTAATGTCAAAGCAAACAGGATGTCGGCAAAACGCCCGGGCATCCAGATACCGAATCGGGGAAAACAGATTATGCGAATCGACAAACTCACCAGCCGGCTGCAGACCGCTCTTGCGGATGCGCAGTCACTTGCGGTCGGCAAGGATCACAATTTTATCGAGCCCGTTCACCTGATGCAGGCGCTGCTGGATCAGGACTCCAGCTCGATCAAGCCGCTGTTGAAGCAGGTTGGCGTGGAGCCGGGCCGGGTTCGCCAGGCCATTGCCCGGGAGATTGAGCACCTGCCGGAGGTTCAGGGTTCTGCTGGTGACGTCTCCATGTCCAATGACATGGGGCGACTGTTCAACATCGCCGACAAGCTGGCGCAAAAACGCAAGGACCAGTTCATCTCCAGCGAGCTGATGTTGCTGGCCGCCCTGGAAGACCGCGGCACCCTCGGACGGATTCTGCGGGAGCAGGGCGTGGACAAGGCCGCCCTGGAAAAGGCCATTGATGAGGTTCGCGGTGGCGAGCCGGTGGACGACGCGGCCGCCGAGGAGAGCCGGCAGGCGCTGTCAAAGTACACCATTGACCTTACTGAACGCGCCGAAGCGGGCAAACTGGACCCGGTGATTGGTCGTGACGACGAGATTCGCCGCACCATTCAGGTCCTGCAGCGTCGTCGCAAGAACAACCCGGTGCTGATCGGCGAACCTGGCGTAGGTAAGACCGCCATTGTCGAGGGCCTGGCCCAGCGAATTGTGAATGGCGAAGTTCCGGATGGCCTGAAGGACAAAAAGGTACTGTCCCTGGATATGGGCTCACTGATTGCCGGCGCTAAGTTCCGGGGTGAGTTCGAGGAACGCCTGAAGGCGGTGCTGAATGAGCTGTCGAAGCAGGAAGGCCAGATCATTCTGTTCATCGATGAGATCCATACCGTGGTGGGCGCCGGCAAGGCGGAAGGTTCCATGGATGCGGGCAATATGCTCAAGCCGGCGTTGGCCCGGGGCGAGCTGCACTGCGTGGGCGCCACAACCCTGGACGAGTATCGCGAGAATATCGAGAAAGATGCTGCCCTGGAGCGCCGTTTCCAGAAAGTACTGGTCAGCGAGCCGAACGAAGAAGATACCATCGCCATCCTGCGTGGTCTGAAGGAACGTTACGAAGTTCACCACGGGGTCGAGGTGACCGACGGGGCGATTATTGCCGCTGCCAAGCTGTCCCATCGTTATATCGCCGATCGTCAGTTGCCGGACAAGGCGATTGATCTGGTGGACGAGGCGGCGAGCCAGATCCGTATGGAAATGGATTCCAAACCGGAAGCGCTGGACCGCCTGGAACGCCGCCTGATTCAGCTCAAGATCGAGCGGGAGGCGCTGAAAAAAGAAACCGATGCCGCCTCGAAAAAACGTCTGGAAGAGTTGTCGGATGTGATTTCAAAGGTTGAGCGTGAATACGCCGATCTGGAAGAGGTGTGGAACACCGAAAAGGCTGCGTTGCACGGTTCCCAGAAGATCAAGAGCCAGCTGGAGCAGGCCCGGATTGATCTGGAAAACGCCCGCCGCAGCGGTGATCTGGGGCGCATGTCCGAACTGCAATACGGCAGGATTCCGGAACTGGAGCGCCAGCTGGATATGGCCAGCCAGGCCGAGATGATGGAGATGAAACTGCTGCGCAACCGTGTGACGGACGAGGAAATTGCCGAGATTGTCTCCAAGTGGACGGGCATTCCCGTTTCCAAGATGCTGGAAGGCGAGCGCGACAAGCTGATGCGCATGGAAGAGGCGCTCCATGGCCGGGTGATTGGTCAGGAAGAGGCAGTGGAAGCGGTATCCAACGCGGTACGCCGTTCCCGCGCGGGGCTGTCGGATCCTAACCGGCCCAATGGTTCGTTTCTGTTTCTAGGTCCGACCGGTGTCGGTAAGACGGAGCTGTGCAAGGCGCTGGCCTCGTTCCTGTTCGATACCGAAGAGGCGATGGTGCGCATCGACATGTCGGAATTCATGGAGAAGCACTCCGTGGCCCGGCTGATTGGCGCGCCTCCGGGCTATGTCGGCTACGAAGAGGGCGGTTACCTGACCGAAGCGGTCCGTCGTCGTCCTTATTCGGTGCTGCTGCTCGATGAGGTTGAGAAAGCTCATCCGGATGTGTTCAACATCCTGTTGCAGGTACTGGAGGACGGTCGCCTGACCGATGGCCAGGGCAGAACGGTGGATTTTCGCAACACCGTTATCGTGATGACGTCGAACCTGGGGTCCGACATCATCCAGCAGAAAGCGGGTGAGGAAAACTATGAATCCATGAAGAATGCGGTGATGGAAGTTGTGGGCACGCATTTCCGTCCCGAGTTCATCAACCGCGTGGACGAAGTCGTGGTCTTCCATCCGCTGGCGGAGAGCCAGATTCAGGGGATTGCCAGGATCCAGGTCGAATCGCTCAGCCAGCGCCTGAAGGATCAGGATATGAAGCTGGAGCTGGACGATGCCGCCATGGAGCTGCTGGCGGAAGTGGGCTACGACCCGGTCTACGGTGCGCGGCCACTGAAGCGGGCGATTCAGCGGATGATCGAGAATCCGTTGGCGCAGCGCTTGCTGCAGGGAGAGTTTTTGCCCGGGGATACCATCCGGGGAACCGTGCAGGAGCACAAACTGGTTTTTGCCAAAGCCTGATCGTTGTGCAGTCCTGAAATCAGAAAGGGGGCGGTCAGTTTGATCGCCCCTTTTTATTCTCTTTGTTTAACGTTCGCCTTGGTCTTCGCCCTCGGCTCCGCAATTCTCGTCCGCGATTTCCTGGAACTTCTCGCGTTGCTCCTCTATTTCTTCCGGAGACAGGTAGCGTTGCTCTCCGTCCTCTTCAATGCGAATCCGGCTGTTGCGATCAAGGAGGTCCAGGTTGTTGCGGGCTGTCGAGCAATTGGCTTCCCGTTGTTTGCGGCGGGCTTCCTCCACGGCGGATTCTTCACGCTTACCGGCTTCATCCGCTTCACGTGCTTCAAGCTCATCCAGTTGTTCCTGGGGGCTCTGGCGTTGTTGGCCGCCCGAGGATTTCCCGGTGCGAACGCTGACCCGCTCTGACTGCTTGCCGGTTGGTTGTCGGTCGCCAAAGTGGGTTACGCCATTTTCGTCGGTCCACTTGTAGACGGAAGCGCCGGTGGCGGCAAATGGGGCAACGGCCAGAATGATGGCCAGTGTCAGGATTCTTTTGTTCATTGCTATACTCATCTCGCATTAGCCGTTTCGGGGCAGAACTGGGGCTGCTCCATTGTATTTCGGTGGTTTTATCATGCCATCCGCTGGCCGGTTTTTCTCTCGCCTGGTTCAAATACTCGAACAAAGTATGGCAGACCTGTTGCCAGTATGGGTATAGAATCAACGCGATGCTATTGACAGGGAGTTTCCCGCTGTCAAAATTACCGATTGCCTGAAGACAGGGGTCAATACGGCAGGCAATCCCGAGCGAGTATCCCCCGTTAATCACCACACTGAACGCGCCGCGCACAGGTCGCGGGATGGTTGTTGCTCATTTGCAACCGTCGATTGGCCGTTCTCCGCAACCCTCAGGAGGGCGGCTGGCCAGGAGACAACCTCTTAAAGGTAGTGTGGAGGAGCAGCCGGTGCCGCTTTCACAAGAAGCAGGCAGGCCGGGTATCCAGGCAACCGGGATTTTTCCCGGCTCATTCACTCGTAGAAGAGGGTAGAAAATCGTGGAGTTATTGTCTGGCGCCGATATGCTGATCCGGTCCCTTCAAGATGAGGGTATCGAATACATATACGGCTATCCGGGTGGTGCAGCCCTTCATATTTATGATGCGCTGTTCAGGCAGGACAAAGTCAAGCATATTCTGGTTCGGCACGAACAGGCCGCGGTCCATATGGCCGACGGTTATGCTCGCGCAACCGGAAAACCAGGTACCGTACTGGTGACCTCGGGTCCTGGAGCCACCAACACTATTACCGGCATTGCCACTGCGTTCATGGATTCCATCCCCATGGTGGTTCTGTGCGGTCAGGTTGCATCCACCCTGATAGGTGAGGATGCATTCCAGGAAACCGATATGATCGGTGTCTCCCGTCCTGTGGTAAAACACAACCTGAGCGTACGTCACCCCGAGGAAATTCCCGAGGTGATTCGCAAGGCATACTACATTGCTTCGACTGGCCGTCCCGGTCCGGTTGTGGTGGATATCCCCAAGGATATGACCACGCCGAATGAGCGTTACGAGTACGTTTTCCCCAAGAAGGTCAAGCTGCGTTCCTACAATCCTGCGATCCGTGGCCATGCCGGGCAGATCAAGAAGGCTGTGGACATGCTGCTGGCGGCCAAGCGTCCGATCATCTATGCGGGTGGCGGCGTTATTCTGGGCAAGGCCTCTGGTCAGTTGACCGAGCTGGTGCGCATGCTGGGTCATCCCATCACCAACACCCTGATGGGTATCGGGTGTTACCCGGCCTCTGACAAGCAGCATCTGGGCTGGTTGGGTATGCATGGCACCTATGAGTCCAATATGGCGATGCACCATTCGGATCTGATCCTCTGTGTGGGTGCGCGCTTCGATGACCGTGTTACCAACGCCACCGAGAAATTCTGTCCCGGGGCGCGGATTGTCCACATCGACATTGATCCGGCTTCCATCTCCAAGACCATTGATGCGGATGTGCCTATCGTGGGGCCGGTCGATGCGGTGCTCAAAGAGATGATCTCGCTCGTCAAGGAAAGCAAGGAAAAGCCCGATGCGGATGCCCTTGCGTCCTGGTGGAAGCAGATTGAAGAGTGGCGCGCCTTCCATGGCATGCGTTATGAAACCAGTCCGGACGTGATCAAGCCGCAGGAAGTGATTGAAACGTTGTGCCGGCTGACCAAGGGTGAAGCGTTTGTCACCTCCGACGTGGGGCAGCACCAGATGTTCGCGGCCCAGTACTACAAGTTTGACAAGCCCAACCGCTGGATCAACTCCGGTGGCCTGGGGACCATGGGCTTTGGCTTGCCGGCGGCTATGGGGGTCAAGCTGACTCATCCGGACGACGAGGTGCTCTGTATCACCGGTGAAGGCAGTATCCAGATGAACATTCAGGAGCTGTCCACCTGTAATCAGTACAATCTGCCGGTGAAGATCATTAACCTCAACAACCAGGCCCTGGGCATGGTCAAGCAATGGCAGGACATGAACTACGAGTCCCGCCATTCCCAGTCCTACATGGAATCCCTGCCGGACTTCGTCAAGCTGGCGGAAGCCTATGGCCACGTGGGAGTCCGGATCGACCGTAAGGAAGACCTGGAAACCAAGCTGAAAGAAGTGTTGGCCATGAAGGACAAGCTGGTATTCGTGGATATTTACGTGGATCGGTTTGAGCACGTGTATCCGATGCAGGTGGCTCGTGGTTCCATGAAAGACATGTGGCTCAGCAAGACGGAGAGGGTGTGATCATGCGTCGAATCATTTCTGTTTTGCTTGAGAACGAGCCAGGGGCGCTGTCGCGGGTTGTGGGTCTGTTTTCCCAGCGCAACTACAACATCGAGACCCTTACGGTGGCCCCGACCGAGGACGAGACCCTGTCTCGTCTGACCGTCACCACCACGGGGTCGGACAAGGTTATCGAGCAGATCACCAAACAGTTGAACAAGCTGATCGAGGTGGTAAAGCTGGTGGACCTGACTGAAGGCTCTCACATTGAGCGCGAGTTGATGTTGGTCAAGCTCAAGGCCACGGGATCCCAGCGTGCTGAGATCAAGCGCACCGTTGATATTTTCCGTGGTCAGATCGTGGACGTGACCAGTTCGGTCTATACGGTTCAGCTGGCGGGTGACAGCGAGAAGCTGGATGGTTTCATTCAGGCGGTGGGCACGTCAGGCGTGCTTGAGGTTGTTCGTACCGGTGTATCCGGTATCGCCCGCGGCGAAAAGGTGCTGAGTCTCTGACCGGTACCCGTTCATTTTTAAATCATGACCCCGGAAGCGGGGTCGTTACAATACAGAGGTTATCCCATGCAGGTTTATTACGATAAGGATTGCGATCTTTCTCTCATCCAGGGCAAGAAAGTGGCCATCATCGGTTTCGGTTCCCAGGGCCATGCCCACGCGTGCAACCTGAAAGAGTCCGGCGTTGACGTCACCGTTGGTCTGCGCCCCGGTTCTTCTTCCATTGCCAAGGCGGAAGCCTACGGCCTGAAGACCAGCGATGTACCGTCTGCCGTTGCCGCCGCTGACGTGGTGATGGTCCTGACTCCTGACGAGTTCCAGGCTCAGCTGTACGCCGCGGAAATCGAGCCGAACCTGAAGCAGGGCGCTACCCTGGCATTTGCTCATGGCTTCGCTATCCACTATAACCAGATTGTTCCGCGCAAGGATCTGGACGTCATCATGGTCGCTCCTAAAGCGCCGGGCCACACCGTTCGCACCGAGTTCACCCGTGGCGGCGGCATTCCTGACCTGATCGCGATCTTCCAGGACGCTTCCGGTACCGCCAAGAACCTGGCCCTGTCCTACGCCAGCGGAATCGGCGGCGGTCGTACCGGCATCATCGAAACCACCTTCAAGGATGAGACTGAAACCGATCTGTTCGGTGAGCAGGCAGTTCTGTGTGGCGGTGCAGTTGAGCTGGTTAAAGCGGGCTTCGAGACTCTGACTGAAGCCGGTTACGCGCCGGAAATGGCCTACTTCGAGTGTCTGCATGAGCTCAAGTTGATCGTTGACCTGATGTACGAAGGCGGCATCGCCAACATGAACTACTCCATCTCCAACAACGCGGAGTATGGTGAGTACGTGACCGGGCCAGAAGTAATCAACGAGCAGTCCCGCGAAGCCATGCGCAACGCACTGAAGCGCATCCAGAGTGGTGAGTACGCGAAGATGTTCATCTCCGAAGGGGCTCTGAACTACCCGTCCATGACGGCCCGTCGTCGTCAGAATGCGGCCCATGAGATTGAAACCGTTGGTGAGAAGTTGCGCGGTATGATGCCGTGGATCACCGCGAACAAGATCGTGGACAAGGACAAGAACTAAATCGGGTTTCCGGTAAGTTCTGAAAACGCGGCCCGGGTGGCCGCGTTTTTCGTATATACTCCGCATAAATGCTTTCCGGAGTGAGTGGAATGACTGAAGACAGGAAAATCCCGGAATCGAAAGAATCCGAAAAGGCCGGCAAACCTTCCAATGCCTCCTCGGTGAATGAGTTCGAGCCGGGTGAGGTTGTAGAGGAAGAGCTTGTGGAGGGCGCACCGGTGAGGCGCAAAGGCATTTATCTATTGCCGAATGCGTTGACGACTGCGTCATTGTTTTCGGGTTTCTATGCGATTGTGTCCGCTGCCAATGGCATGTTCGATAATGCCGCGATTGCGATTTTCGTCTCCATGATACTGGACGGTCTGGACGGTCGGGTTGCCAGAATGACCAACACCCAGAGCAAGTTTGGTGAGGAGTACGACAGCCTGGCGGATATGGTGGCCTTTGGCGTGGCGCCCGGACTGGTCGCGTTCTTTTGGTCGCTTAATGAGTTGGGTCAGGTCGGTTGGGCAATAACCTTTATCTACGTGGCCGGGGCTGCTCTGCGCCTGGCGCGGTTCAACACGCAGATTGGTTCCGTAGACAAGAAGTTCTTTGTCGGGTTGCCGAGTCCGGCTGCTGCGGCGTGTTTGGCCGGGCTGGTGTGGTGCTTCCATGATGTGGATCCGGCCACGTGGCTGACGCTCATGACGATCGTAGTAGTCGGCGGCAGTGGTGTGCTGATGGTCAGCAATATCCTGTATCGCAGCTTCAAGGATCTGGACCTGCGGGGTCGGGTGCCTTTCGCGGCGATCTTGCTGGTAGTGCTGATCTTTGTGGTGGTCGCTCTGGATCCTGCCACCGTACTCTTTACCGGGTTCCTGGTTTATGGGTTGTCCGGTCCCTTTCTGGCGCTGACGCGCAAAGCCCGCCGAAAGTCAGGCGGCGCCGCCTGAGTGGGCATCTTCTGGCCCGAGTGATCGGGCCGGAAATCCCGGGGATACGGCCTGTTCTGTTGGTTGATTGATCAGTTTGGGCGTATTCTGAGCAAGTGGGTAGGGGGAAACCGAAATATCTCCCAAATAGTTTGAAAAGCTCGTTGACACCTCGCCTGAGCTCTGTAGAATGCGCATCTCTTTCGAGGGGTAAGCCACTTAGGCGGCTCCGGATTCGGAAGGCAACTGTTTGAAAGTATTGAAGAAAGCGAGTTTCAAATTTCTTCAGAAAGCAGTTGACAAGGTGGCGGTTCAGTGTAGAATGCGCGCCTCGATACAGCAGTAAGCCGGTTCATTTTTCGGCGGTTTCCGGAGACGGAGACAACGAGAAATAAACGGTTGACAAGGCGGCGGAGCGATGTAGAATACGCCACCTTGATCGGGCAAGCCCCGAACGCTCTTTAAAAAGTTAACCAAGTAATTCGTGTGGGCGCTGGCCGAGGTATTTCGGATACGAAATATCAGGACAGTGACTCGTCGAAATTGAGTTTTGTCTTGAGCAAGAATAGAGAATCTTCGGATTCTTGTATGATTTAAACTGAAGAGTTTGATCATGGCTCAGATTGAACGCTGGCGGCAGGCTTAACACATGCAAGTCGAGCGGTAACAGGGGGAGCTTGCTCCCCGCTGACGAGCGGCGGACGGGTGAGTAATGCTTAGGAAACTGCCCAGTAGTGGGGGATAGCCCGGGGAAACCCGGATTAATACCGCGTACGCCCTTCGGGGGAAAGCAGGGGATCTTCGGACCTTGCGCTATTGGATGTGCCTAAGTCGGATTAGCTAGTTGGTGGGGTAAGAGCCTACCAAGGCGACGATCCGTAGCTGGTCTGAGAGGATGATCAGCCACATCGGGACTGAGACACGGCCCGAACTCCTACGGGAGGCAGCAGTGGGGAATATTGGACAATGGGGGCAACCCTGATCCAGCCATGCCGCGTGTGTGAAGAAGGCTTTCGGGTTGTAAAGCACTTTCAGTGAGGAGGAAAACCTTATGGCTAATACCCATGAGGCTTGACGTTACTCACAGAAGAAGCACCGGCTAACTCCGTGCCAGCAGCCGCGGTAATACGGAGGGTGCAAGCGTTAATCGGAATTACTGGGCGTAAAGCGCGCGTAGGTGGTTTGATAAGCGAGATGTGAAAGCCCCGGGCTTAACCTGGGAACGGCATTTCGAACTGTCAGGCTCGAGTGTGGTAGAGGGTAGTGGAATTTCCTGTGTAGCGGTGAAATGCGTAGATATAGGAAGGAACACCAGTGGCGAAGGCGGCTACCTGGACCAACACTGACACTGAGGTGCGAAAGCGTGGGGAGCAAACAGGATTAGATACCCTGGTAGTCCACGCCGTAAACGATGTCTACTAGCCGTTGGGACTCTTGAAGTCTTAGTGGCGCAGCTAACGCACTAAGTAGACCGCCTGGGGAGTACGGCCGCAAGGTTAAAACTCAAATGAATTGACGGGGGCCCGCACAAGCGGTGGAGCATGTGGTTTAATTCGACGCAACGCGAAGAACCTTACCTGGCCTTGACATGCAGAGAACTTTCCAGAGATGGATTGGTGCCTTCGGGAACTCTGACACAGGTGCTGCATGGCCGTCGTCAGCTCGTGTCGTGAGATGTTGGGTTAAGTCCCGTAACGAGCGCAACCCCTATCCCTAGTTGCTAGCAGTTCGGCTGAGAACTCTAGGGAGACTGCCGGTGACAAACCGGAGGAAGGTGGGGATGACGTCAGGTCATCATGGCCCTTACGGCCAGGGCTACACACGTGCTACAATGGTGCGCACAGAGGGCTGCAAACCCGCGAGGGGGAGCTAATCTCACAAAACGCATCGTAGTCCGGATCGGAGTCTGCAACTCGACTCCGTGAAGTCGGAATCGCTAGTAATCGTGAATCAGAATGTCACGGTGAATACGTTCCCGGGCCTTGTACACACCGCCCGTCACACCATGGGAGTGGATTGCACCAGAAGTGGTTAGTCTAACCTTCGGGAGGACGATCACCACGGTGTGGTTCATGACTGGGGTGAAGTCGTAACAAGGTAGCCGTAGGGGAACCTGCGGCTGGATCACCTCCTTAAACGAAGCCGAATGCTTCGGTCAGAGTCCACACGAATTACTTGGTTGGCTAATAAAGAGAGCAAAAGGGTCTTTCGGACCCGACTTGGCTTGTTGTAGGACAAGCAAAACCGGGTCTGTAGCTCAGGTGGTTAGAGCGCACCCCTGATAAGGGTGAGGTCGGTGGTTCAAGTCCACCCAGACCCACCAGAATT